>CAYXJM010000011.1:6569-19536 GCA_964465455.1 uncultured Klebsiella sp. | reverse complement strand
GAAGGTGCCCTCCCAGGTGCCGTCGGTGGCGGGCCAGAACAACAGGAAGCGGTACCAGCGACCGTAGAAGGGGAGGTGGCGGAAGCACCAGCGCGCGCCTTCGCTCACCTGGCGGTGGTAGTCCGGGTTCGGGAACATCCACTGCGGCGTGCGCTGGAAGGTATAGACGTGCGCGGCCTCCCTGGCGACTTCCGGCACCAGCTGGAAGGCGCTCGCACCGGTGCCGATCACCGCGACGCGCTTGCCCGCGAGGCTCACCGAGTGGTCCCACGCCGCGGAGTGGAAGGCCGGTCCGCGGAAACGCTCGATGCCTTCGATGTCGGGCAGCTTCGGCCGGTTCAGCTGTCCGACGCCGCTGATCAGCACGCGCGCGCGCAGCGTCTCGGTGGCGCCGCCCTTCGCGCGCACGCGCACCCGCCATTCGCCGCTGGCCTCGTCGAAATCCGCTGCCTGCACCTCGGTCTCGAAGCGGATCTGCGGCTCGATGCCGTACTTGCGCGCGGTGTTCGCGAAGTAGCGCTGCAGCTCGGGCTGGCGCGAGAAGAACTCCTGCCAGTCGAGGTTGGGTTCGAAGGAATAGCAGTAGAAGTGGTTGCCCACGTCGACGCGGCACCCGGGATAGGTGTTCTCGTACCAGGTGCCGCCGACGCCCGGATTCTTCTCGATGATGACGTAGGGAATGCCCTCCTCCTGCAGGCGGATGCCCGCGAGGATGCCCGACATCCCGGCGCCGATGATCAGCACCGGCAATGCCTCGCGCTCCGCCGCCGGGATGTGCCCGAGGGAGACCTCGCGCGCATCGCGCCCGTCGAGCTCCATTTCCTCGAGCATCATCGGCACGTAGGCCTCGGGCACGTCGCCGGCGACGAGGAAGCTCATCATGCGCCGGATCGTGGTGTTGTCGGGCGACGGCGGCAGGGTGCAGCCGCGGTCGCGGTAGGCCCTGATCACGTCGAGCGCGCGGCGGCGCACCTCGGCCTGCTGCTCGGGCGGCATCGCGCACTGCATGTCGTTCAGGAAGGCGAACACCGGGCGGATGTCGCCGTCCAGCAGGCTGGCGTCGCCGCTCATGTGGATCATCGCCATCATCAGGCACGGCACGCTCGCCTCTTCGAGCGCCGCGGCGATGGTGGCGTCGTCGTCGGTGATCGGCTCGCCGGCGGGGTTGATCCGGTGCGTCATGTGACCTGCCTCTCTGCTGTGCCCGTAAGCGGCATTATCCGCCGCGATTGCCGGGACGGCTGATTACAATCGCGCAAGGCGAGCGCGAGGCCCGGGTGAAGGCGCAGCCGGCACCACGCCCGCAGCGACCGGCGGGCACCGTGGTCTGCCGGACCGTGCGCCGCAGGGAAGCGGCGCTCGAGCGTACAGGGATGTATTCACAGCGTGTCCGGCGGGCCACGGTGCCCGGCGGTCGCGCGCACCGTCACTGCCCGAACAGGTTGCCGGCCTGTAACGAAAAGCGGCACCCGGCTCGGGTAGGCTTCGACGCCACAGCTGGTCACGAGAGCGGAGAGCCGGAACATGTCGGACGCCATCACCCCCTTCAAGGTCGAGATCCAGGACGCGCAGATCGAGGACCTGCGCCGGCGCCTCGCCGCGACGCGCTGGCCGGACGCCGAGACCACCGGCGACTGGAACCAGGGCATACCGCTCGCGTATATGCAGGATGTGTGCGCCTACTGGGCCGCGGAGTACGACATGCAGCGCGTCGCGACGCGCCTCAACGCGCTGCCGCAGTTCCGCACCGCGATCGACGGGCTGCACATCCACTTCCTGCACGTGCGCTCGCCGCACGCGGATGCGCTGCCGCTGGTGATGACGCACGGCTGGCCGGGCTCGGTGGTCGAGTTCCTGAAGGTCATCGGTCCGCTCACCGACCCGACCCGTCACGGCGGCAAGGCCGAGGACGCCTTCCACGTGGTCTGCCCCTCGCTGCCCGGCTACGGCTTTTCCGACAAGCCGCGCGAACCCGGCTGGGACGCGACCCGCATCGGGCGCACCTGGGGCAAGCTGATGCAGCGGCTCGGCTACACCAGCTGGGTCGCGCAAGGCGGGGACTGGGGCGCCATGGTCACCACCAGCATCGCGCAGACCGAGACCGGGCACTGCCGCGGCGTGCACGTGAACATGCCGATCGTCGCGCCGGACATGGACACGATGAACGAGCTCACCGAGCTCGAGCAGAGCGCGCTGGCCGGCATGCACCACTACAGCGAGTGGGATTCCGGCTACTCGAAGCAGCAGAGCACGCGACCGCAGACGCTGGGCTACGGGCTGGCCGACTCGCCGGCGGGGCAGGCGGCGTGGATCCTCGAGAAATTCTGGGCCTGGACCGACTGCGGCGACGGCCATCACCGCCACCCCGAACGCGTGCTCGGCCGCGACGAACTGCTCGACAACGTGATGGTGTACTGGCTGAGCAATTCGGCCGCGTCCTCGGCGCGCCTCTACTGGGAGAGCTTCCGCACGCCCAACATGGACCCGGTGACCATACCGGCGGGGGCGAGCATCTTCCCGAAGGAGATCTTCCGCGCCTCGCGGCGCTGGGCCGAGAAGCGCTTCCAGCAGCTCGTGTACTGGAACGAGCTCGAGCGCGGCGGCCATTTCGCCGCGTTCGAGCAGCCGGAACTGTTCGTGGGCGAGCTGCGCGCCTGCTTCCGCGCGATGCGCTGAGCCTCGCAAACCCGTGAGCGGACCGCCGTCGGTCCGCTCACGCCTCGCTCAGTGCAGAGAGCGCGCGGGGGCGGGCGGCTCGCGCCGCGCCGGCACCGAGCCGTGGTGCGCAATCATGCGCCAGCCCTCGCCGACGCGGCGGAAGACGTTGGTGGCCAGCACGTGGCTGCTGTGTTCGCCCTGCGAGATCTGTTCCCGCACCAGGTGCACCGCGAGCCCGCCCTCGCTCACCCGGCTGATCACGTGCACGCGGATCCGCGGCGCCACGGCGTCGGCGAAAATGGCCGCCCAGCTGTCCAGCACCTCGTCGCGGCCGCGCAGCAGCGCGCCGCCGGGATGGATGCAACTCGGGTCCTCGTCGGCCCACACGGCTTCCATCGCCGCGAGATCGCAGTCGCTGAACGCCTGGTAGAAGGCCCGCTCGCAGTCCGTCGCGCTGGAATAGCCATCCCGGCGCTCCTTTTCCCGACCCGCATCACCCATCACGGAAACTCCCGAGGCTGCCGCACGGCGGCATGGTGCGCGCCCCGGCGAGCGGCCGCAATGCCCCCCGGGCTGTCAACCGATCGCGCCGGCGCGCGTTTTTCGCAGCATCAAGGTTCGTCACGACGGGGAGAGACCGATGCGCGGCAAGCTGATCGCCGCCCTGGTGCTGGGTGCCGCCGCCGGCGTCGCGCCGGCGCTCGCCGATGGTCACCGCCACGGGCACGGCAAGGGGCACTATCGCGATGCGTACGTCTACCGCGAGCCGGTGCGCGTGGTGCGCTACGAGCGCTATGTCGAGGTGCCGCCGCCGCGCGTCCGCTACGTGCCGTATTCGCCCCCTCCGGTGTACGTCCACTATGATGGGCACCGTCACGGGGGAGATCATGACCACGACCTCATCAAGTGGATCGGCGGTGCCATCGTGCTCGGCGAGATCATTCATCACGCGGGCGGCCACTGACCGCCGCGCGGCGGCGGTTCGCTGATGCGTGCCGGCTCGGACGACGGCGCGCACGACGACGGGACGGGGGCGATGGATATCGAGGCTTTCCTGCGCTCGGTCGAGCGCAGGGGCTTCCTGATGGCGCGGCTGGCGCTCGGCAACGACGATGATGCGCTCGATGCGATGCAGGACACGATGATGCGCCTGGTGCAGCGTTACGCGAACAAACCCTCCGCCGAGTGGCGGCCACTGTTCTACCGCATGCTGCACAACCGCATCACCGACACGCGCCGGCGCCGCGCGATCGCCTCGCGGCTCTTCGGCTGGCTGGAGCTGCGCGACGACGACGAGACCACCGACCCGCTGGAGCGCATCGCGGACCCCGCGGCGCTCGATCCCGGTCGCATCGTCGCCGGCAACGAGACCGCGGAAGCCCTGATGGCCGCGGTGGCCGCGCTGCCGCGGCGCCAGCAGCAGGCGTTCATGATGCGCTGCTGGGAAGGGCTGTCGACCGCGGAAACGGCCGCCGCGATGGGTTGCACGGAGGGCAGCGTGAAGACGCACTATTCGCGCGCCGTGCACGCGCTGAGGGAGAAACTCGGGGAGCATCACGCATGAACAGCTTCGAGGAGGATGCGCGCGCGGCCCTGCGCGCACGGGAGAACACGCTGGACGGCGCCACGCTGGCGCGCCTCGGTGCGGCCCGGCGCGCGGCGCTGGCGACGCGCTCGGCGCCGTGGTGGCGCCTGCACGTCCCGGCCCTGGGCGGCGCGGCGCTGGCGCTGGCCGTCGCGGTGGCCGTGCTGGTGCCCATGCAGGAACAGCTGCGCCCGCCCGCGGGCGTCAGCGAACAACTGGTCGAGGATCCGCAGTTCTACGAAGACCTCGACTTCTACCTGTGGCTCGCCGAATCGGACGCGGACACCCGTGGCTGAGCGGCGCGTGCGCACGGCCATCGCGCTGCTCTGGGCCTTCGCGCTGACCGCGGGCACGGTGGCGGCGGAGCCGCGGGGGCGCGACCCCGTCGCGCGCGGCGACCACGCCGCGGGCCCGGCGTGGCGCGCACCCGGCGACGCGGACGGGGGCCAGGGCCGCGAGCGCGGCGCCGCGCAGCAGCGCGCGCGTGCCGAGCCCGGCGGACGCGGCAGTCGCGGACAGGAGTTCCGCGAGCGCGAGCGAACGGAACGGCGCGCGAGCGACGAGAGGCAGGTCCGGCGCGCGGAGCGCAGCCGCCCCGGCGACGCCGCGCCGGCACGACGCTGGGAAGACCTGAGCCCCGGGGAGCGTCAGCGCCTGCAGCAGCGCGAGCGGAGCTTTCAAGCGCTTCCCGGCGATCAGCAGCAGCGGCTGCGCCAGGCCGAGGCGCGTTACCGCAGCATGTCACCCGAACAGCGCGAGGAACTGCGCCGCCGCTGGGAAGGCATGAGCGAAGGCGAACGCGACCGCTATCGCCGCCGCGTCGAGCAGCGCGGCGACTGACGCTGCTTTCCCGGCCCTGCCCGCACTCCGCTCGCGCGGCAGGGCAATTGCTATAGTGGTACGGGGGCGCGGCAGGTGCCGCGTGCCGCCCTGTCCACGATCCCGGGAGTCGATGCCGATGGATGTGCTGCTGGCGCTGCTCGCGCTGTTCAACGTGCTGGCGATGATCACCGTCTTCATGCCGCGCACCTTTCCCGACAGCATCCTGCCCGGGCTGGTCTTCGCCTTTGCGCTGCTCTCGACCGAGCTCGCCTGGCTGTGGCTGCCGCTGCAGGTGGCGCTGGCGCTGGCGTGCGTCGCGGGCGGTGGTCTCGATTCGACGCTCGGGGGCATAGCGCTGACGGTGCTGGCGGTCTCCTGGCTCGGCCTGATGCGCAGCATCTGGCTGGGGCTCGACAGCGGCACCACCGTGGAGAACGCGCTCGCGCTGGCGCTCGGTCGCGACTACCGGGCGCGCCTCGGCGCCGACGTCGCGCGCGGGCTGCGCCACACGGTGCGCTTCGGCGACTGGTGCCGCCCGTTCGCGATGCGGCGTCCCGGCGTCGAGGTGATCCGCAACATCGCCTACGCCGGCGGCGGCGTGCGCCAGCGCCTCGACGTCTACCGCCCCACGGTCGTGCCGCCCGGGGGCTGCCCGGTGCTGCTGCAGATCCACGGCGGCGCCTGGATGATCGGGGCCAAGGAAGAGCAGGCGCTGCCGCTGATGTACCGGATGGCCGCGAACGGCTGGATCTGCGTGGCGGCGAACTACCGCCTGAGTCCCAGCGTGGGCTTCCCCACCCACCTGCAGGACTGCAAGTCCGCGCTGGCCTGGATCCGCACCCACGGCCGCGAGTACGGCATGAACCCGGACTTCGTGGCGGTGACCGGCGGCTCGGCCGGCGGCCACCTGACCGCGCTGATGGGACTGACGCAGAACCGGGCCGACCTGCAGCCCGGCCACGAAGGGGTCGACACCTCGGTGCAGGCCTGCGTGCCGTTCTACGGCGTCTACGATTTCCTGAACCGCTCCGGTGCGCGCCCCTCGAGCGCGAGGTTCGTGGAGTTCCTCGGCGAGCGCGTGCTGCACGCCACGCCAGAGCAAAATCCGGCGCTGTGGGAGCTGGCCTCGCCGATCACGCAGGTCCGCCCCGATGCGCCGCCGTTCATGGTGCTGCACGGTTCGCGCGACAGCCTCGCGCCCGTGGCTGACGCGCGCCTGTTCGCGCGCCGCCTGCGCGAGGCCTCGCGCCAGCCCGTGGTGTACGTGGAACTGCAGGGCGCGGAGCACGCCTTCGACATCATGCACTCGCCGCGCGCCGAGCACGCGATCGACGGTGTGCAGCGCTTCCTGGAGTGGGTGCGCGCGGGCCAGGGCGGCTGAGCCCGCCCTGAGCGCGGATCCACACGTAGGTTCGGCTTCAGCCGAACGGTTCACATTGTCCGGCTGAAGCCGGACCTACAGCGCCTCGACCTTCTGCGCGTCGCAGCGCTCGCAGCGGTACACCGTGACGAGCTTGCCGGCGCGGACGTCGAACTGCTTCTTCTTCCAGATCGTCCACTTGTGGTGACCGTTCAGGCACAGGGTCTTGCCCCTGTGCGGTCCGGGCCGGCGGAACGAGACGACCTCGCCCATGGCGCAGGCGGCGTGCGGCGCGCGGTCGCGCCTCAGCCGAGCACGCAGGCGAAGAACTTGTTGCCGTCGAGGTCGCGGAAATAGCCGCCGTAGATGCCCGGGGCCCGCTCGCCCGGAGCGCCCTCGTCGGCGCCGCCCAGCTCGAGCGCCTTGCGGTAGACCTTGTCGGCCGCTTCCCGCGAGCCGGCGTTCAGCGCCACCATGGTGCCGTTGCCCGCGGTGGCGGGCTTGCCGTCGTAGGGCTTGCACACGGACAGCATCGGCGCGCCGGGCTGCGTGCCGTAGATCACCATGCGATCCATGTTCATCATGCGTGATGCGCCCATCTCGGCGAGCAGCGTGTCGAAGAACGCGGTGGCGCGCGGCAGGTCGTTGGTGCCGACGGTAACGTAGCTGATCATGCAGGTCTCCTGGTTCCTGGATTGCCGGGAATGGCGGCGCGCCATTATTCGGGAGTTCGGCGGCGAGGGAAAGGGGGCGTCGCGCCCTGCGCCGCGCGGCCTCAGGATTCCTGATCCAGCGCGTCCGGCTTCTGCACGTACCAGTCGACGCCGGCGGCGTCGCGATCGCGCCGGATCATGCGCCGCCCGATCAGGCAGTTGAGGTGCGCCAGCGTCTCGCCGGTGGCCATGTAGAGCACGTCGTTGCTGAGCTCGCGGCGGAACATCACGCGCGAGCAGTCCACGGCGCGCAGGGGTTCGCCGAGATGCTCGAACAGCGTCGCCAGCGCGCGCTCGTGGGACTCGATGATCTGCGTCAGGCGCACGTGCAGGCCGCGGAACGGCGCCTGGTGCGCGGGCAGCACCAGCACGCTGTCGGGCAGGTTCGCGCGGATGCGCGCGCTGGAGAACAGCCATTCCTTGAGCGGATCGCCCTTGGGCTCGGTGGGGAACACGCTGACGTTCGGGGTGATGCGCGGCAGCACCTGGTCGCCCGAGACGAGCACCTTCAGCGCCGGGCAGTACAGCGAGACGTGTTCGGGCGAGTGACCGCTGCCCACGACCACCTGCCAGTAGCGGTCGCCGATCTCGATGGTCTCGCCCGCGACCAGGCGGCGGAAACTGTCGGGCAGCGGCGAGATGTGCGAGCCGAAACCGCCGAAGCGCGCGCGGTAGTTGTCGAGCGCCTGCTCGTCGTAGCCCGCGGCGCGGTAGAAGCGGATCGCCACCTCGGGCGCCGGCCGGCCGGTGTCGTCGGCCAGCGTGTGGCACATCAGGAATTCCTCGCGCGACATCCACAACTCGCAGTCGAAACGCCGCGTCAGCCATCCCGCCAGCCCCACGTGATCCGGATGCAGGTGGGTGCAGATCACGCGCTTCACCGGCTTGCCGCCCATGAAGCCGTCGAACAGCGATTCCCACAGCGCGCGCGCCTCGGGAATGTCGAGGCAGGTGTCGACGATGGTCCAGCCGTCGCCGTCCTCCAGCAGCCACAGGTTGATGTGGTCGAGCGACATCGGCATCGGGAAACGCAGCCACCACACCCCGTCCGCGACGGACACCGGCGTGCCCGCGGCGGGAGCGGCCTGCGCGCCCCAGGGATATATCAGGCCGCGCATCTTTTCGCTGGCATTCGGTGGCATCGGCGCATTCCGGCGTGCTGTGGAGCGGGCCATGTTAACCCGGATCACGACCGCCCCGTGCGTGCGCGCGTCGCGGGCGGCGCACGCGGCCACCGCCTTACCGATGATTCACTTGCCCTCGCGGCGGGCAGCCCAATAATGGCTGCTCCGGACAGGGGCAGATTAAGGACGGCGCTCATGCAGGAATTCGCGGGCCAGGTCGCGGTCATCACGGGCGGCGCGAGCGGGGTGGGCCGCTCGCTCGCCTTCGCGCTCGGCCGGCGCGGCGCGCGCGTGGTCGCGGCCGACGTCGACCGCAAGGCGATGGACGCGCTGGAGCACGACGCGGCAGCGGCGGGCATCGCCGTGCTGACGCGGCGCTGCGACGTCACCGCGGCCGCCGACTGCGAGGCGCTGGCGGATTTCGCCATGGGCGAGCACGGCCGCATCGACCTCGTCTTTGCCAACGCGGGCATCGGCGCCGGCGAGGCGGGGCCGATGTGGACCTACTCGATGAAGGACTGGCAGTGGTGCTTCGGCGTCAACGTCTGGGGCGTGGTGAACACCATCAACGCCTTCATGCCGCGCCTGGTCGCGCAGGAGCGCAAGTCCCACTTCACGGTCACCGGCTCAGGCAACGGCGCGTTCGTGGTGCTGCCCGACGCACCGATCTACACCGCCACCAAGGCCGCGGTGCAGGCGATCACCGAGAACCTCTATTACCAGAGCGTGGCGATGAAGAGCCCGGTGAGCGTGCACGCGCTGTTCCCGGGGCCGCACGTCGTCGACACCGGGCTGTTCGATTCCGACCGCGTGCGTCCCGGGGACTTCGACAAGGGCACGCCCAAGGCGTCCGGCATCCGCTCCGTCGACGACATGCGCCGGCTGATGCAGCAGCACGGCATGGAACTGAAGACCACGCACCCCGACGAGGTCGCCGAAGCCGCGGTGGCCGGCATTCTCGCGGACGCGTTCTGGATCTGCCCGCGCACCGAGGAGTCGCTGGCCAAGTTCCTCGCCCGCGTGGAATCGATCCGCACGCTCACGAATCCCGTCGCCGCCTCGGTGGGCTGAACGGTGTGCGGATCATCGTAGGTCCGGATTTATCCGGACATTTGTTGTCCGGCTGAAGCCGGACCTATGGGTACCCCGCGGGTCGGGTTTCAACCCGACAAGGGCACGGCAGAGCCGGCCCGCGGTTGCATTGCAGGTCGGGTTTCGACCCGACAGGGGCGCGGCAGAGCCGGGCCCGCCGCGTTCGACCCGGCAACATCGCCGGCCTCACGGCATCAGGAGCACCTCGAATGGACCAGTACATCGTCATCTCGTCCGATTGCCACGCGGGACTGCCCGGGGAGCGCTACCGCGAGTACCTCGATCCGCAGTACCGCGACACCTTCGACCAGGCCTACCCGCTGCAGGTGCAGCGCATCAAGGCCGCGGAGAAGGCCTTCCTGATCCAGGACATCAACGACAAGTGGCGCGAGGGCATCGAGCAGCAGCTCACGGGCGCCTGGGACCACGCCGAGCGCATCCGCATGCTCGACGGCGACGGCATCGCCGGGGAGGTCATCTTCCCCGACGGCATCACCGAGATGAACACGCCGCCCTTCGGCGCGGGGCTCAGCCTGCCGACGAAGGACATCGTCCCCGAGCTGCAGTGGGCCGGCGCGCGCGCCCACAACCGCTGGCTCGCCGAGCTGTGCGCGCAGGATCCGGCGCGGCACTTCGGCGTGGCGGTGATACCGCTGCTGTGGGACGTCGAGGAAGCCGTGCGCGAAGTGCGCAACGCCCACGCCTCGGGGCTGCGCGGCGCGATGATCCCGAACCTGACGGCACCGTTCCCGCACTACCATCACCGCCGCTACGACCCGTTCTGGGAGGCCTGCGAGTCGCTCGGGGCGGTGGTCTGCTTCCATTCCGGCGCAGCGCCCAGCGAGGAGTTCTTCGGCTCCGGCTGGCCCACCGAGCACGACCCGGAGTACGTGGGCGCGATGGGCGTCTACGTGTCGGAAGTGCTGTGGTGGACCTACCGCCCGCTCACCTTCCTGATCTGGGGTGGCGTGTTCGAGCGCTACCCGCGACTGAAGGCGAGCTTCACCGAGACCGGTTGCGGCTGGATGCTGCCGCCCTACATCCGGCTTCTCGACCACAACTACCACGACGTGCAGTTCTCGGCGAAGCTCGGCAACTTCATGGGCCACCTGTCGATCGCGCCCAGCGCCTACTTCCGCCGCAACGTCGCGATCGGCCAGTCCTGCATGCCGCGCTCGGACGCCGAGATGCGCCACGACATCGGGCTCAAGCAGCTGATGTGGGGCAGCGACTACCCCCACCCCGAGGGCTCGTGGCCGAAGACGAAGCCGCACCTGCAGGCGACCTTCACGGGGCTCCCGCATGCGGACATCGCGGCGATGCTCGGGGAGAACGCCATCGACTTCTACGGCTTCGACCGTGCCGCGCTGGCGCCGATCGCACAGCGCATCGGGCCCAAACGCGCCGATTTCGCCACCGCCACCCACTGAGCGCAGGAGAGAGACCATGGGCAAGCGTTACGATTTTCCCGTTCCCTTCGGCTGGTACGCGGTCAGCCTGTCGCGCGAGCTCGCGCCGGGCGAGGTGAAGCCGCTGCGCTACTTCGGCAAGGAGCTGGTGCTGTTCCGCACCGAGTCCGGCGAGGCCCGCGTCCTCGACGCCTTCTGTCCCCACCTGGGGGCTCACCTCGGCTACGGCGGCAAGGTCAGGGGCGAGCACATCGCCTGTCCCTTCCACGCCTGGGAGTTCAACGGCGAGGGCGTGTGCAAACACATCCCCTATGCGAAGAACATACCCCCGCGCGCAGACGGCAAGCAGACGGTGTACTCCTACCCGGTCGTGGAACGCAACCAGATCATCTGGGCCTGGTACCACCCCGAGCGCAGTGCGCCCGCCTTCGAGGTCGAGACCGTGCCGGAGGTCGGCCACCCGGACTGGACGGACTACCGCGTCTACGAGTGGACGTTCAGCGCCCCGGTCCAGGAAGCCGCGGAGAACGCCGCCGACGGGGCGCACTTCGTCTACGTGCACAGCTCGAAGGACATTCCGCGCGGCGAGATCACCCACGACGGGTACAAGCGCTTCGCGCGCTACGCCGGCAAGACGCCGGACATGGACGAGCACGGCAACATCGACCGCACCGGCACGCGCTGGCGCGACAGCCTGCTCGAGACCGCCAACTTCGGCCCCGGCCAGACGCTGCAACGCTTCATGGGCCTGTTCGACACGATCCAGCTCGGCCTGCCGACGCCGGTCGACAGCGAAACCCTGCACCTGCGCTTCTGCTTCATCCAGCGCAGGGACATGAACCCGACGCAGCAGATGATGGCCAAGGCGCTCACCGACGAGATCTCGCGCCAGGTCGAGCAGGACATGCCGATCTGGGAGCACAAGATCTTCCAGCCCAACCCGATCCTCTGCGACGGCGACGGGCCGATCGCGCAGTTCCGGCGCTGGTTCGGCCAGTTCTACGCCCCCGCGCCCGACGACAGCCAGCGGATTCGCGCGGTGTCCTGACGCGGGCGGGGCCGCTGGCCGCAGGCCACGGCCCCGCTGATCATTTCTCGATCCCTCAGTCCCCTTTTTCCGCTTTTTCGGGGAGGGCGAAGGCGATCAGGTAGTCGCCGCGCGGCTCCTGCGGCATGCCGAAGTGGCCGCCGGCTGCGATGACGACGAACTGGCGCTGGTCGGCGGCGGAGCGGTAGATCGCCGGCGTGGCGTGGCCGCCGGTCGGGAGCTTCGCCTTCCACAGTTCCTCGCCGGTCTCGCTGTCGAAAGCCCGCAGGTAGTAATCGGGCGTGGATGCGATGAACGTCAGTCCCCCGGCGGTGACGCTGGGGCCGCCGATGTTCGGCGCGCCCTTGATCAGGCGCGACACCGGCCACGGGGCCATCTCCTCCAGGTTGCCGAGCGGCACTTCCCAGCGCTTCTCGCCGCTGTCGAGGTCGATGGCCGTGAGCGTGCCCCAGGGCGGCGCGATGCAGGGCGCCCCGAGCGGCGACAGCATCGGCTTGACGCGCAGGCAGTAGGGCGTCTCGAACTGCGGGGATGTGAAGGCGTCGCCGGATTCCAGGTTGCACTGCTCGCGCGGTATCAGCTGCAGCGTCGAGGGCATGAACATCGTGTTCAGCACGATCAGCCGGCGCCCCGGGTCGATCGCGGGCGTGCCCCAGTTGTTGCCGCCGAAGTCGCTGGGAAAGAAGGCCGAGCCCTGCAGCGACGGCGGCGTGAAGATGCCCTCGTTGCGCAGGCCCTCGATCTGCTTGCGGCAGGCGCCGCGGTCCCAGAACGTGAAGCCCCACGCGTCGTCCGCGGTGAGTCCGCCCGGGTGCAGCGGCGCGGGCTTCACCGGGAAGGGCTGGGTCGGCGCGAGGTATTCGCCCGGCACCTCCCAGTCCTGCGGCACCGGGCGCTCCTCGACCGGGAACAGCGGCTCGCCGGTCTCGCGGTTCAGGATGAACAGGTGCCCCATCTTGGTCGGCTGGGCCAGCGCCGGGATGGTCCTGCCGTCGCGCTCGAGCTCGAACAGCGTGGGCTGCGCCGGCGTGTCGTAGTCCCAGATGTCGTGGTGCACCATCTGGAAATGCCAGGCGAGCTCGCCGGTGTCGCCTTTCAGCGCCACCACCGAGCTCGAGTAGTAATCCATGTTGTCGCGCAGGCCGCCGAAGAAATC
>CAYXJM010000011.1:1913-6469 GCA_964465455.1 uncultured Klebsiella sp. | reverse complement strand
GGCGGCGAGGTCACCGAGTATTCCTGCTCGGCGAATTCGCCGAGGCCCGCGCGCAGGCTCACCTGGCCGTTGTCGCCGAAGTCCGCGCAGGGCTTGCCGTCCTTCGCGTCCACCGCGACCAGCCGGCCGTCGAGCGTGCCCATCACGATGCGGTGCTCGCAGGCGGCGCCCGTGGGTGTCGCGGACTGCCAGCTGCTCACGCCGCGGCAGTTCACGAGCATCTCGCGGCTCACGTCCACGCCGGGATCGTAGCTCCACTTCTCCTTGCCGGTGGAGGGGTCGAGCGCGAACATGCGATTGAAGGCGCTGCAGCCATACAACGTGTCGCCGACCAGGATCGGCGTCATCTGCCAGCTGCTGCCCGGCAGCATCGGCATCTGCTTGCCGTCGATCACGCCGGGCCCCGGCTCGCGCATGTCGCCGCTGCGATACACCCACGCCTGCTCCAGTGCGTGCACGTTGTCGCGCGTGATCTGGTCGGCCGCCGAGTAGTGGCCGCCGCCCGGCAGCGCGCCGTAGGCGCCCCATTCCGCGACCGGACCCGGCGCGTAGTCGACCGTGACGTTGCGCTCGCAGGCCGCGAGCAGGGCGCTGGCCAGCACGGCCGCCAGTGTCGTGAAGCGGATACGCACGGGTTCTCCTGATGCAGGTGCGCGCGTGGGCTAAAACGCGCTATTTTTCGTCATGTGCTTGCGCGCTCGCACGCCGGCGGACGCAGCCCGGTAGATTGGCCAGTGACGACGGCGAATGCAAGTTGCGCAAGCTTCATCGGCTGGCGGGCACGCCGGTCGCCAACGAACGTCGGGAAACGCCATGATGCGCCGCCTTGTCCTCGCCATCGCGCTGCTGTCCGTCGTTGCCGCGTCGTCGACGCTGCGGGCTTCCACCGCGTCGCCGCAGCGGTCGTCGCCCCACGACGCCATTGCCGAGGCGGTGAATCGCTACCGCGCGAGCAAGGGCCTGTCGCGGCTGCCGCTCTCGGCGTCGCTGACGCGCGTGGCGCAGGCGCACCTCGCCGACCTCGAGGCGAACTACCGTCCCGGTGCGCGCTGCAACATGCACTCGTGGTCGGATCGCGGCGACTGGTCACCGTGCTGCTACACGCCGGATCACGCCGAGGCGACCTGCATGTGGGACAAGCCGAAGGAAATCTCCGGCGGTCTCTACGGCGCGCCGGGCTACGAGATCGTCGCCTACTACAGTTCGCGCATCACGCCCGAGACCGCGCTCGAGCTCTGGGAGCAGAGCCAAGGCCACCGCGCCATGGTGCTGAACCGTGGCATCTGGGCCGACAACACCTGGCGCGCGATGGGGGCGGCGATCGGCCGGCACTACGCGGTGGTCTGGTTCGGCGAGAGCCCGGATCCGGCGGTCCGCTGATCGTTGTTCAACGCGCCCGCCTCCCGTGTGAGCAGGAACACGGAGGCGAGGCCACCGGAGAGGGTGCGCAGGTTCGTGGTCTGGCCCTGGTAGAGGCGGGCGCTCAGCAGGCGGATCTCGCTGCCGTAGCTGACACAGCGCAGGTCGAATTTCAGCGCCACCGCGTCCTCGCCCGGTGCCGCGCGGCGGGTGGCCGGGGGCGCGAATGCCTGCGCGATGTAGCGGCCCGAACCGACGATCTCCTCCCACACCCGCTTCGTGATGCGGTCGCCGCGGTAGGCGCCGCGGCTCGCGTAGCCGGCGAAAGGCTTGAAGAAATACTGCCTGCGCGCGGCCCAGAGCTCCTCGGCGTCTTCGGCCGTCACGATGCGCGCCCGCGGCACGTGCGCGGCCAGCACGCGGCGCGCGGCCGGCGCGGCGCCGATGCGGGCGAGGAAGGCGTCGTCCGAGAGGCGCACCAGCTGGCGCTTGTCGGCGAACAGCGCGTGGTGGCGCGGCGAGGGCGTGAGCACCACGGCGTCGGCGCGGTACGCCGCGGCGAGCGCCGCGTGCGCCGCCTCCTGCAGCGCGAAGTCGGTGCAGCGGTTGTAGACGAGGTCGACGGGCTCGCCGTCGTGGCGCAGCGCACCGTCGCGGTACTCCAGCCGCGACGCGTCGGCGATGTCGCAGGCGATGCCGTGGCGGCGGAACAGTTCGCGGAACAGCAGGAACTCGGGGTAGAGGAATTGCTGTTCGGGCTCGTCGTCGACGATCAGCACGCGGCCGAGCGTCCGCCCTCCGCGCGCGAGCCGCCACTCGCCCAGGAAGTCGGCGAGCCACCGCCCCGGCGCGTCGCGCCCGCTGGTCGGCATCGCCAGCAGCGCGCCCATCTGCTCGCAGCAGTTGCGCTGGCTCTCGGCGAGCATCGCGGCGAGGTAGGCGCCGCCGGCATTCGTGTTGATCTCGATCAGCTTCACGCCCGCGGGCTCGGGATGGAAGTCGAAGGCCATCATCGCGCTCAGCGTGTGCTGGTCGGGCCAGGGGCTGGCGGCCAGCGCCTCGGCCTGGAAGGCCGGCAGCGCCATCACCTCGTGCGCGGCGCAGATCACGGCCTGCATCGCGTCCCATTGCGCCTGGTCGGCAAACACGGGGTAGGGGGCGAACAGGTGCTCGCGTCCCACCAGCAACTGCGGCAGGCTGCCTTCGCGCAGCAGCGCAGCCGCGAAATGACGCGCCAGCGCCGCTTCGTCGAGCGAGATGCAGTGGCAGGTCGCGTTCAGGTCGTCCGGCATGGCGGCATTCGCGGCGGTCGGGGCGCGGGCCCCTATTCGACCGTCACCGATTTCGCGAGATTGCGCGGCTGGTCGACGTCGGTGCCCTTCATGACCGCCACGTGGTACGAAAGGAGCTGCAAGGGCACGGTATAAACCACCGGCTCGAGGATCGCTGGGACGTGCGGCATCTGCACCACTGTGACGGTGCCGTTGTCGGTGAAGCCGGCCTGCTCGTCGGCGAACACGTAGAGCCGGCCGCCGCGTGCCTGCACCTCGGCGAGGTTCGAGCGCAGCTTCTCCAGCAGCTCGTTGTTCGGCGCGACGGTCACCACCGGCATGTCCTCGTCGACCAGGGCCAGCGGGCCGTGCTTCAGCTCGCCGGCGGCGTAGGCCTCGGCGTGGATGTAGGAGATCTCCTTCAGTTTCAGCGCGCCTTCCATGGCCACCGGGTACTGCACGCCGCGGCCGAGGAACAGCGCGTGGCGCTTCTCGACGAATTCCTCGGCGACGTCCTTGATGCGCTCGTCCAGCGCCAGCACCTGCTCGACCAGCCCGGGCAGGCTGTGCATGGCCGCGACGAAGGCGCGCTCGTGCGCCGCGTCGGCGCCGTTGCGCTTGGCGAGCACCGCGGTGAGCAGCATCAGCGCGACCAGCTGCGTCGTGAAGGCCTTGGTCGAGGCGACGCCGATCTCGGCGCCGGCCTCGGTCATGATCGCGAGGTGCGATTCACGCACCAGCGAGGATTGCGGCGCGTTGCAGATAGCGAGCGTCGAGCGGTAGCCGAGCGTGTGCGCGAGCCTGAGCGCCGCCAGCGTGTCGGCGGTCTCGCCCGACTGCGAGATCGTGACGAACAGCGTGTTGTCGGCCACGACGAGCTTGCGGTAGCGGAATTCGCTCGCGATCTCGACGGCGCAGGGAATGCCGACGTGCTCCTCGATCCAGTAGCGCGCCACCAGCCCCGAGTGGTAACTGGTGCCGCAGGCCACGATCTGCACCGCCGCCACGTTGGCGAACACCTCGTCGGCCGCCACGCCGAAGGCCTGCTCGTAGATGTGGTCCTCGCCGATGCGCCCGCGCAGCGTGCTGGCGATCGCGCGCGGCTGCTCGTGGATCTCCTTCAGCATGTAATGGCGGAAGTGGCCCTTGTCGGCGTGGTCCGCGGCCTCGCTCAGGCGCTCGATCGGCCGCTGGACGTCGCGGCCCGCGGCATCGGTTATGCGCACGCCCAGCGTGGTGACGTCGACGATGTCGCCTTCCTCGAGGAAGATCACGCGGTCGGTCACCTGGCGCAGCGCCATCTGGTCCGAGGCGACGAAGTTCTCGCCGATGCCGATCCCCACCACCAGCGGGCTGCCCTTGCGCGCGGCGATCACGCGATGCGGCTCGTCGCCGGCGATCACCGCGATGGCGTAGGCGCCGTGCAGCTCGGCGACGGCGCGCTTCACGGCATCGAGCAGCGACAGCCCGCCCTGGCGCAGCTGGTCGATCAGGTGCACGATCACCTCGGTGTCGGTCTCCGAGCGGAACTCGTAGCCCGCCGCCTTCAGGCGCGTGCGCAGCTCCTCGTGGTTCTCGATGATGCCGTTGTGCACCAGCGCGAGACGCCCGTTGCTGGTGTGCGGGTGGGCATTGGCCTCGCTGGGGCGGCCGTGCGTGGCCCAGCGCGTGTGCGCGATGCCGGTCACACCGTCGAGCGGCGCGGCATCGAGGCTCTCGCTGAGCGCGGCCACCTTGCCGGTGCGCTTCGTGCACTCGATGCGGCCGTCGGCGCCGAGCAGCGCCACGCCGGCGGAGTCGTATCCCCGGTACTCGAGCCGGCGCAGTCCCTCGATGAGGATGCCGCTGACCTGTCGTTGCGCGACCGCGCCCACAATTCCGCACATATGCCTGTTTCCCCTGCGCAGGTCCGGATTCATCCGGACG
>CAYXJM010000011.1:0-1813 GCA_964465455.1 uncultured Klebsiella sp. | reverse complement strand
GCCGAACCTACGACTTCTTCTGCGGGCGCTGCCAGCCCTCGATGTTGCGCTGCCTGCCGCGCGCCACCGCGAGCGCCTCGTCGGGCACCGCGCTGGTCACCACCGAGCCCGCGCCCACCGTCGCGTTGCGCCCGACCTCGACCGGGGCGACCAGCGAGGTGTTCGAACCGATGAAGGCGCCGTCGCCGATCGTGGTGCGGAACTTGTTCACGCCGTCGTAGTTGCAGGTGATGGTGCCGGCACCCACGTTGACGTCCGCGCCGAGCAGCGCGTCGCCCACGTAGCTCAGGTGGCTGATCTTGCTGTGCGCGCCGATCGTCGCCTTCTTGGTCTCGACGAAATTGCCGATCTTCGCGCCCTCGGCCATGCGCGTGCCGGGGCGCAGGCGGGCGAAGGGCCCGACGGTGCATCCGGGGCCGACGTCGGAATCCTCGATCACGGAATTGGGCTGGATGCTCGCGCCGTCGCCGATGCGGGCATTGCGCAGCACGCAGTTCGCGCCGACGCTGACGCCGTCGCCGAGCTCCACCTCGCCCTCGATGATCACGTTGATGTCGATCGTGACGTCGCGTCCGTGGCGCAGCCTGCCGCGCAGGTCGAAACGCGCCGGATCGCGCAGCGTCACGCCGGCGAGCAGCAGTTCGCGCGCGCGCAGCTGCTGCCAGGCGCGCTCCAGCGTCGCCAGCTGCTCGCGGTTGTTCACGCCGGCGACCTCGTGCTCGTCGGCCGCTTCCAGCGGCTCGACGCCCACGCCCGATGCCGCGGCCATCGCGATGATGTCGGTCAGGTAGTACTCGCGCTGCGCGTTGCTGTTTTCCAGGCTGGCGAGCCAGCCGTGCAGGTGTGCGTTCGGCACCGCCATGATGCCGGTGTTCACCTCGCGCAGCTCGCGCTGCTCCGGCGTGGCGTCCTTGTGCTCGACGATCGCCGCGACGCGCCCGCGGTGGTCGCGCAGGACGCGGCCGTAGCCGGAAGGATCGGCGAGCTTCACGGTCAGCAGCGCCACCGGTCCGCGCCCGGCCATCGCGACCAGCTCGCGCAGCGTGCTCTCGCGCACCAGCGGCACGTCGCCGTAGAGGATCAGCGTGACGCCGTCGCGCCCGAGCGCCGGGAGCGCCTGCTGCACCGCGTGGCCGGTGCCGAGCTGCTGCTCCTGCATCACCCAGTTGGCGTTCGTCGCGGCCATGGCCTCGCGCACGCGCGCGGCACCGTGGCCGATCACGACACTGAGGGTGCGCGGGTCGAGCGCGGTGGCGGCGTCGATCACGTGGCCGAGCAGCGGCTTGCCCGCCAGCGCGTGCAGGACCTTCGGCAGGTCGCTGACCATGCGGGTCCCCTGACCCGCGGCGAGAATCACGATGTCGAGAGCCACGAATTACTCCAGCACGGCAACGCTCCGGTGATTACCGGGGCCAACAACGAAAAAAGGGTAGCAGACGCTACCCTTTTTCTCGAACCGCCGTGGCCGAAATCAACCCGGACGACCCATTTTCTTGCGCAGTCCCTGGATGGTCCTGAGCTGTGCCGCCGCCTCGGCCAGTTGCGCCGCCGCGCGGCCATAGTCGAATTCACCGTGCTGGTTCGCCAGCGCGGCCTCGGCGGCCTTCTGCGCCTCGACGGCCGCTGCCTCGTCGATGTCGTGCGCGCGCACGGCCGTGTCGGCCAGCACGGTCACGGTGCTGGCCTGCACCTCGAGGTAACCACCCGATACGTAGTAGAGCTGCTCCTCGCCGCCCTGGGTGATCACGCGAACCGGGCCGGGCTTCAGTTCCGTCAGCAACGGCGCGTGGCCGTGCGCGATACCGAGATCGCC
>CAYXJM010000010.1:0-20039 GCA_964465455.1 uncultured Klebsiella sp. | reverse complement strand
GTCGCCGATGCCGCCGGTTGCCTCCATCGTCTGCGACCGTGGGGCGCCTGGGCCGCGCTAGAGATCGCTGCGCGTGGTGCCGGGCACGGACAGGACGTAGTCCGGCCCGAACACCATCGTCGGCGTGCGGTAGCCCGGCCGCGCGGCGCCCGCGTGCGCCACGCGCCGGGCGATGTCCCAGGCCGTGATCGCGGTGAGCGCGTAGCCTTCCAGCGTGTCGATGCGCGCGCGCGCGGTCGCGCCCGCGGCATTGCTCGCCTCGCCCCACAGCGAGGACGTGCCGCGTTCGCGCGCCGCCGCATCCGGCCCTCCCGGTCGCGCGTCGAGCGCGCGCTTCAGCAGGTTCTGCAGCGGCGCCGAGCCGGTCACGGCGGGCACCAGGCCGGCCAGTCGCGACGCCACGCGCACCGGCCACGGCGCCGCCATGTAGACCGCGATGTCGGGGATGCCGGTCGAGCGGTACGCCGTGGACACGTCGCCCCACGCGAGGGGCATCACCGGCACCGGCCCGTGCCCGAAGTCGACCGCGCGCAGCGCGGCGCTCGCCGGCGCGGCGACGATCCGCCCGTTGCGCCGTATGCGCGCGCCGCGATTCAGGTTCTCGACCATCGTGGTCGCGGTGCCGTGCGAGGGGCGCCCGCTGGTGGTGAAGGCCAGCGTCAGCCGGGTGGCATCCGGCAGGCGTCGCTTCAGGTGCGCGGCGAGGCAATCGCTCGGCACCACGTCGAAGCCGACGCCGGGCATCAGCATCACGCCGGCGGCGCCGGCCCTGTCGCCCAGGGCCGCGATGGCCTCGAACACGTCGATCTCGCCGGTGATGTCGAGGTAGTGCGCTCCCGCCCGGATGCAGCCCTCGGCCACGACGCTGGCCGTGCGCGTGAACGGTCCGGCGCAGTTGAGCACGACGCGGACGCCGGCGAGGTGCTTTGCCGCCAGCGCGGCGTCCCCGGGCGCGAAGACGCGCAGCGGCAGGCCGAAGCGCGCGGCCAGGGGCCGCAGCCGCGCCTCCGTGCGCCCGGCCAGGATCGGCCGGGCGCCGAGCCCGACGGCGCGCTCGACGATGAGCTGCGCGGTGTAGCCGTTGGCGCCGTAGATCAGGATGTCGCCGTGCATCGCAGCCGATTGCTCCGCGGGGGTCTCGAATTCGTCCTCGTTCGGGCGCACCATAGCATGCGCGAGGGGGCGCCCGATGGCGACAGCAGGCTCGCCGCGGCGCCGGAGTACGGTAATAACCGGATGGAGGAGGGCAGCCATGAGTCAGTCGAACACCTACACGGGCAAGTGCTTCTGCGGTGCGGTGGAAATCGAGGTGAGCGGCGCGCCGGCCGCGATGGGCTATTGCCACTGCGAGTCCTGTCGTCACTGGTCGGCGGGCCCGGTCAACGCGTTCTCGTTGTGGCAACCGGACGCGGTCAGGGTGACGAAGGGCGGCGACAACATCGGCACGTACGCGAAGACCGACAACAGCCACCGCAAGTGGTGCCGGAGCTGCGGCGGGCATCTCATGACGGACCACCCGCACATGGGCCTGATCGACGTCTACGCCGCCGTGCTGCCGCAGCTGGAGTTCACGCCGGCGCTGCACGTGTTCTACGGCGAGTCGGTGCTGCGCATACGCGACGGCCTGCCCAAGATGCGCGACGTCCCGGCCGAGATGGGCGGATCGGGCGAAACGATGCCCGAGTAGGCCGGCTGCCGTCGCGGGCTTCGTGCCGCGGCGGCGTCAGGCGCCTTCCTGCGCCGCGGTGGCGAGCTGCAGCGGCGACACCGAGTAGTGCGCCGCGGCGGCGTTGAGGTCCTGCCACGCCACCGCGAAGGGGTCGTCGCGCTGCAGCGCATTCATCCCCGCCAGCGGCGCGAGCTCGCCGACGGCGCCGACCAGGGCGCGTATCCCTTCCACGCAGGCCGCGGTGCGCAGGGCGGCGAGATGCGGCGCGGGCCGGCTGCCGGCCAGCGCCTCCGACCAGGCCAGCGCCGCCTGTTCCTGCAGCGCGGCGCTGGCCGCCGCGATCGTCTCGCGCGCGCGGCGCAGGGCCGCCTGCGCGAGGTCGAGCTCGCCGAGGCGCACCGTGCTGCCGGGTGCGCACTTCGCCTGCGCCAGTGACGCGAATTCCTCGCAGGCGCGGCGGGCGATGCCGAGCGCGACCGCGCTGACCGGCAGTTCGGTCAGGGTGGCGAACGGCATGCCGTACAGCGGGCCGGTCTCGCGCGGCGGATCGCCGTGCACCGAGAAGCTCATCGCCTCCGGGACGAACACCTCGTCCACCGCGATGTCGTGGCTGCCGGTGGCGCAGAGGCCGCTGCTGTCCCAGGTGCGGTGGATGCGCACGGCCTCGGGCGCGAAGGCCATCGCGCGCACCGGCGCCGCGGCGGGATCCTGCCCGCTGTCGGGCACGCGGCAGTTCGCGGTGAACACGCTCGCGTGGTCCGCGCCGCTCGCGTAGCGCCAGCGGCCGCTGACGCGGTAGCCGCCGGACACGCGGCGCGCGATGCCTGCCGCGGCGCCGGAGCCGGCCACGAGCGCGCGCGGCCCGGCGAAGAGCCGGTCGGCGACGCCGGGGTCGAGCAGGGCCGCGAACAGGCCGCCGCCGGCGCCGATCATCACCGACCAGCCGACGGACCCGTCGCGGCGCGCCACGGCTTCGTACACGGCCAGTGCCGCGGTCAACGGCAGCTCCAGTCCGCCGTAGCGGCGCGGGATCCACAGCCGGAACAGGCCGAGGCGGAACAGTTCGGCGGCGACCGCGTCGGGCAGGCGCGCGGCGCGCCGCCCGGCCGGCATCTCTGCGCGCAGCAGCGGTTCGAGCGCATCGATCGCCGCGATCAGGCGGGCAGCCGTCTCGCCGGCGGCCTCGGTCGGTGTCTTGGACATCGGGCAGGGCCTCTTGCTGCGCGGGGTGCGATCAGTTGAATGTCAGTGTTTGCGCCATGACGTAGCCGTTGGGCTCGACGTATCCCTGCCACTCCACGCGGTCGCCGACGACCGGTGCCGTGCTGTAGCCGCCGTAGCTCACGTTGGTGCAGCCGGCGTAGTCGATGTGCTTGCTGCCCACCGTCACGTAACCGGCGCCGACCGCCGTCACCGTGCCCTTGCCCTTGCTGCTCTTCGCGCTCTTGGGCCTGGTGCAGGAGAGGTACGAGATCACGAGGTCGTAGCGTGCCTCGTCCATCGCGCCCGTCCTGTCGCCGACGGAGACCGTCACCGCGAAAGTTCCGCTCTGGGTCGGCGTGCCCGAGATGGTGCCGGAGGCCGGGTCGAGGCCGAGGCCGGCGGGCAGGCCGGCGGCGGACCATTCGTAGGGCGGCACGCCGCCGCTCGCGCCGAGCGTTGCCGCGTAGGCCGTGCCGGTCTGCCCGTAGGGCAACGTCCCGGAAATGGCGAGCGGTGCCGGCGGCGCGGCGCCGGTGTCGATGACCTCGAAGGCGTTGTCGCCGATGCCGGCGTCGTTGCTCACCAGCGCGCCCTGCAGGACCGGGCGCCCGTCGGGGTAGGCGCCGGGAGGCAGCGAGGCCCCGGTGCTGGTGTCGGTTACCGAGGGCACCACCCAGCCGGTCACGCCGTTGGGGTAGCTCTGCGCCGAGATGTCCGTCAGCAGCAGCGTGTACTTCTGTCCCGGAACCAGGCTCAGCCCCGCGGCCGCGTAGTCCACGTCCACGAAGCCCATGAAGGGCTTGGCGAGCGTGACATTGCGGCTGTCGAGCACGGCGCCGCCGGTGCCCTCGCCCGCGAGCAGCTGCACTCGCACCGTGATGTTCGGCGCCACGGCGTAGGGAAAGGCGGGCAGCCCCGGATAGCTCTGCTGCAGCCAGGCGGTGAACGATTCCTCGTCGGCGATGAAGAGGCCCGCCCTGACCTGCGCGGCGAGCGCCACGAAGGACTGGCCCACCGGCGCGTGGTTGAAGTCGTGACCCGCCGAGCTCGTCGGCGCGAACTGCAGGTCGGTGGAGCCCGCCATCGCGGCGGCGCTGCCGAGCGTGAGCAGGGTGGCGACGAACAGGGAACGCAATTGCATGGTAAGGCTCTCCTGGTGGACAGCGGCTACCATACCGGACCAAGCTTAAATGAAGCTGACGATCACGGGACGCGTCCTTTCAGCCGTCCGGGAACGCGATCGTCGCCGCGAAGCCACCCAGTTCCGGCGAACGACCGAACGAAAGCTCCGCGTCGTAGGAGTCGGCGATGCTCCGGGCAATCGCGAGCCCGAGGCCGTGGCCCTCGGTGCTCTCGTCGAGGCGCACGCCGCGCTGCGCCAGGCGCGCCAGGTCCTCCGGCGGGCAACCCGGGCCGTCGTCCTCCACGCAGAGCACCAGGGGGCCGGCGACGCGCGCCGTCACCCGCACGCGCGAGCGCGCCCACTTGCAGGCGTTGTCGAGCAGGTTGCCGGCGAGCTCCAGCAGGTCCTCGCGGTCGCCGCCGAAGCGCGCGCCCGGGTCGATGCGGCACTCGATGGCCAGCCCGCGCCCGCGGTTGATCTTGCGGAGGGTCTCGGCCAGCGCGCCGATCTCCGCCGCCACGTCGAGCGGCGCTCCGGCGCCGCGCCCGCCCGCGACGCGCGCGCGCCGCAGCTCGCGGTCGATGCGTGAGCGCAGCGCGTCCACCTGCTCGCCCATCTCGCGCGCGAACGCGGCGGGATCCCGCTGCGCGTATGTGTCGTCGGCCATGTGGCGCAGCACCGTGAGCGGACCCTTCAGGGCGTGCGCGAGGTTCGCGAGGGACTCGCGCTTGCGGCTCAGGCGCTGGGCCATCAGCGCGAGCGAACGGTTCACCTCGCGCACCAGCGGCAACACTTCCAGCGGCACGCGCTCGCCGAGTTGCTCGATCTCGCCGCGCTCCAGCCGGTCCACGTCGGCCTGCACGCGGCGCAGCGTGCCGAGCGCGAGGCGCGCGATCGCGACCTGCAGCGCCACCAGCACCGCGAACATCAGCAGCGAGACCTGCGCATAGCGGCCGAGCACGCGCCCGAACCGCGCCCGCACCGGCTCCAGGTCGGCAGCGACGCCGACCGTGATCGCGTGCCCGGCGTACTCGTAGCCGACCGCGCTCAGCAGCAGGTCCTGCCGGCCCGGGCCCGCAAGGTGGGTGACGCGGCGGTTTCCGGGGCTCACCGCGGGGACGTCCAGCGAGGCCTGCTGCAGCGACGGCGAGCGCAGCACCGTGCCGTCGTCGACCACGACCTGGAAGTAGCGCCCGGACTGCGGCTCGAGGAAGGGCGGGTCGAAGTGGGTGAGCGCGAGCCGCGTCTCGCCGCTAGGCATCACCGCCAGCGAGCCGAACACTTCCTCGGCGTCCTGCGTCAGTTCGTGCGCGATATAGTCGACGATCATCGCGTCGAAGTCCGCGCGGAACAGCGACCACTGCACGCCCAGCACGATCGCGAGGCTCAGGACCAGGCCGAGCACCAGCGGTCCCAGCAGCGAGCGCATCAGCCGCCCGTGCCGAACACGTAGCCCTGCCCGCGCCGCGTCGCGATGTACACGGGCCCGAGCTTGCCGCGCAGGCGGTTGACGTGGACCTCGATCACGTTGCTGTCGCGTTCGGCTTCGCTCTCGTAGAGGTGCTCCGCGAGGTGCGATTTCGACAGCACCTGCCCCGGGTGGAGCATGAAATAGCGCAGCAGCCGGAACTCGATTCCGGAGAGGGCGATCTCCTCGCCGCCGCGGCGCACTGCCCGGCGCGCCTCGTCGAGCGTGAGCCCCGCGGCGCTCAGCTCGCCGGCGGGCTGTGCATGCGCGCGCCGGATCAGCGCCGCCAGGCGCGCGTACAGCTCCTCGGCGTGGAAGGGCTTGGCGAGGTAGTCGTCGGCGCCGGCGTTGAAGCCGTCGACCTTCTCGTGCCACGCGTCGCGCGCCGTGAGCACGAGCACCGGCACGGTGACCCCGTCTCGGCGCCAGTTGCGCAGCACCTCCAGGCCCGGGCGGCCCGGCAGGCCCAGGTCGAGCACCACGGCGTCGTAGGGCCACTCCCTGCCGAGGTACTCGGCGTCGATGCCGTTGTCGGCCACGTCGACGGCGTAGCCGCGCCGGCCGAGGTCGGCCCGCAGCCGCGCGCCCAGCTTCGCATCGTCTTCCGCCAGCAGGATCTTCACGCGTCGGCCCTTGCGATCGCACGGTACGATGCAGCATAGCGCAAGCGGCGGGCCGGCTGGGCCGGGCCTCTCGTGGCGTCCCCGAAGCGCGCCTGGTTGACCGGGCGCAAGGTTCCGCGCTGGCTCGCGCGATATGTTGTTCAGTTAGACGGCGCGGTCGCGTCGTCCCGCGTCGACATTGGAGGCCCCTCATGCGCTCGCTGAAACGAACCGTACTGTTCATGCCGCTGCTGGCGGCGGCCGCTTCCTGGCAACCCGCGCTCGCGGCCGATGCGCTGCTGCAGAAGGCGCAGACCCTGTTCAAGCCGCTGCCCGAGGCCGCGCCGCCGATGCCGGGGGTCGCGGCCACGCCGGCGATGGTCGCGCTCGGCAAGGCGCTCTATTTCGAGCCGCGGCTGTCCGAGAGCCACAACATCAGCTGCAACACCTGCCACCAGATCGGCCTCGGCGGCGTCGACATGCTGCCGACCTCGATCGGCCACAACTGGCAGCACGGCGGGCGCAACGCCCCGACGGTGCTGAACGCGGTGTTCAACACGGCGCAGTTCTGGGACGGGCGCGCCGCCGACCTCAAGGAGCAGGCCGTCGGTCCGATCCAGAATCCCGTCGAGATGGCCATCGACGCGAAGCACGCCGTGCAGATGCTCGAGGGCATCCCCGGATACCGGCCGTTGTTCGCGGCTGCCTTCCCGGGCGCGCAGCCCAGCATCACCTTCGCCAACGTCGGCAAGGCGATAGCGGCCTTCGAGGCGACCTTGCTGACGCCGAATGCGCCATTCGATGCGTACCTGCGCGGCGACGAGAACGCGCTGTCGGCCGGGCAGAAGGAAGGCCTCAGGGTGTTCATCGAGAAGGGCTGCGCGGGTTGCCACAACGGCGTCAACGTGGGCGGCGGGATGTACGCGCCCTTCGGCGTGGTCGAAAAGCCGGGGGCCGACGTCCTGCCGCCGGCGGACAAGGGGCGATTCCAGGTGACGAAGACGGCGAGCGACGCGTACGTGTTCAAGGTGCCGACGCTGCGCAACATCGAGTTGACGCCACCCTATTTCCACTCCGGCAAATCGTGGGACCTGAAGCAGGCCATCGGGGTCATGGCGAGCAGCCAGCTCGGCCAGGAGCTGAGTGAGGCCGAGATCGACAGCGTCGCGGAATTCCTGCGCGCGCTCACCGGCGATCAGCCGCAGGTCAGCTATCCGATCCTGCCGCCCAGCACGGCCGGGACGCCGCGACCGCCGGAGGGTTGAGCGCCGCTGCCCGCGCCCGCGCGAGCGGGGCGGGCACGCCGCAGTCGATCGTCGTGCCGCGATGCGCTAACCTGCCCGGGACAACAGGCCGTCAGGGAAGGTGAATGGACGCGGGCCGCACGCGACGCAGGCTGGTGAAGGGGCTCGGCGGCGCCGCGTTCCTCGGCGCCAGCGCGGGCGTGCTGCCGCTGTTCGGCACGCCCGGCAAGGTGCAGAGCCCCGCGAGCTGCCCGAGCACCGACCTGTCCGCGAGCAGCAGGGAACTGGTGGTATCGAACTGGGTGTCCTATCTCGACCCGGTCGGGGAGCCCGGCTCCACGCTGGCGCAGTTCGAGCGCGAGACAGGCGTGTCCGTGCGCTACCTCGAGGACGTGACCGACACCCAGAGCTTCTTCGCGAAGGTGCTGAACCAGCTCGGCAGCTGCCAGCCGGTCGATCGCGACATCTTCGTGCTGACCGACCACATGGCCGCGCGGATGATCGCTCTCGGCTGGCTGCAGGAGCTCGACCACGCGCGACTGCCCAACGTGGACGCCAACCTGCTGCCCGCGCTGCGCGAGGTGGCCTTCGATCCGGGCCGGCGTTACTCGGTGCCGTGGCAGAGCGGCTTCACCGGCATCGCCTACAACGCCCGCCTCGTGCCCGAGGTGCGCAGCGTCGCCGAGCTGCTGCGCCGCGACGACCTGCGCGGGCGCATCACGCTGCTGACCGAGATGCGCGACACCATGGGCCCGCTGCTGCGGGCCGCCGGCGCCGACCCGACCGGTTTCGACGACGACGACTGGCACGCCGCGCTCGCCCTGGTCCGCGCGGCGCGCGCGCGCGGCCAGATCAGGGCCTTCACCGGCAACGAGTACACCCGCGACCTCGCGGCCGGCAACATCGCCGCCTGCCTCGCGTGGTCGGGCGACGTGATCCAGCTGCAGTTCGACGACCCCGACATCCGCTTCGTCGCGCCGGAGGAGGGGCTGTACCTGTGGAGCGACAACATGCTGGTGCCGAACCTCGCCACGCACAAGGCCAACGCCGAGCGCTGGATCAACCACTACTACGATCCGGAGGTGGCGGCGAGGCTCGCGGCGGCGGTCAACTACGTCTGTCCGGTGGCCGGGGCGCGCGAGGCGATGCAGCGGATCGCGCCCGAGCTGGTCGACAACCCGCTGATCTTCCCCGGCGAGGAATTCCTCGGCGGCAGCTTCGTGTTCATGCCGCTCGACGAAACGCGCGGTCGGCGCTACGAGCGCGACTTCGCCGACGCCATCGGAGGCTGACCGTGAACGCACCCCTCTCCCCACGCGTCGATGCGGCCGGTGCCGCGGGCGGCGATCCGCACGCGCTCCGGCTCGAGTCGGTGAGCCGGCGTTTCGGCGCGTTCACCGCGGTGCACGAGCTGAGCCTCGCGGTGCCGCGCGGCGCGTTCTTCGCGCTGCTCGGCCCCTCGGGCTGCGGCAAGACCACGACGCTGCGCATGGTCGCGGGCTTCGAGCAGCCCGACGCGGGCCGCATCCTGATCGGCGGCGCCGACGTGACCGGGGTCAAGCCGTACCGGCGCCCGGTGAACACCGTGTTCCAGAACTACGCGCTGTTCCCGCACCTGACGATCAGCGAGAACGTCGCCTTCGGCCTGCGCCGGCGCGGTGTGCGCGACTGCGCGCGCCAGGTGGCCGCGATGCTGGAGCTGGTCGAGCTGGCAGGCCACGCGCAGCGCAAGCCGGCCCAGCTCTCCGGCGGCCAGCAGCAGCGGGTCGCGCTGGCGCGGGCGCTGGTCAACCGCCCCGAGGTGCTGCTGCTCGATGAGCCGCTGGCGGCGCTCGACCTGAAGCTGCGGCGCCAGATGCAGATCGAGCTGAAGCGCATCCAGCTCGAGGTGGGCCTCACCTTCGTGCACGTCACGCACGACCAGGAGGAGGCGATGACGATGGCCGACGCGATCGCCGTGATGAACCGCGGCGTGATCGAGCAGATGGGCCCGCCCGCCGAGCTCTACGAGCATCCCCGCAACACCTTCGTGGCCAACTTCCTCGGGCAGTCCAACCTGATCGCGGGCAGCGTGGTCGGGGCCGACGGCGCGCGCCTCGTCGTCGACGTCGCCGGCACGCGCGTCGCGGTGGAGAGAGCGCGCGCCGCGGCGCGCCAGGGGCGCGTCTGGCTCGGCGTGCGGCCCGAGAAGCTCGCGCTCGCGCCGGCCGGCGCGGCGCCCGAGGCCGACACCAACGTGCTCGCGGGCGGCGTGGTGTCGGACGCGAGCTTCGTCGGGGTGAGCACGCAGTACCTGGTGCGCATGCCGTGGGGGCAGGAACTGTCCGTGTTCGCGCAGAACGACGGCCTGCGCCCACCGCTCGTGCCGGGAAGCGCGGTCGAGCTGCGCTGGCGGCCGGGGCACGCGTTCCTGCTCGACCACGAGCAGGACGCGCTGGCGGGCGTCGAACGCGTGGACGGCGCGTGATGGCGGGGCGGCGCGCGGTCCCGCTGGCGTGGTGGCTGCTGCTGCCTGGCGTGCTGTGGCTCGTGCTGTTCTTCGTCGTGCCGCTCTACTCGCTGCTGGCCACCAGCCTCTACGACCCCGACGGCGGCGTCGACAGCGGCTATCGCATGACGTGGCACGTCGCCAACTACTGGCACGCGCTGCACGACCACGCCGGCGCGCTGCTGCGCTCGATCGGCTATGCCGCGATCGCGACCGCGCTGTGCCTCGTGCTGGGCTACCCGCTCGCGTACACGATCGCCTTCAAGGCCGGCAGATGGCGCAACCTCATGCTGGTCCTCGTGATCGCGCCGTTCTTCACCAGCTTCCTCGTGCGCACGCTCGCGTGGCAGCTGATCCTGGCCGACCAGGGCGCGGTGGTGCGGGCGCTGAAGGCGCTGCACCTGCTGGCGCCGGAGGGCCGGCTGCTGGCCACGCCGGTCGCGGTGGTGGCGGGCCTCACCTACAACTTCCTGCCGTTCATGGTGCTGCCGCTCTATGCCGCGCTGGAGAAGATCGACCCGCGGCTGATCGAGGCGGCGGGGGACCTGTACGCCTCGCCGCGCAGCGCCTTCGTGGCGGTGACCTGGCCGCTGTCGCGCGCCGGCGTGGTCGGCGGCACGCTGCTCACGTTCATCCCGGCGGCCGGGGACTACATCAACGCGGAGCTGCTCGGCAACACGCAGACGCGGATGCTCGGCAACGTGATCCAGGACCTGTTCACCGTCGTCGGCGACTATCCAGCGGCCGCCGCGCTGTCGGTGACGCTGATGCTGCTGATCGCGGGCATGGTGATGGCGTACGTGCGCAGGACCGGCACGGAGGACCTGCTGTGACGCCGTGGCGGCGGCTGCTCGAGCGCATCGGCGAGCGCATCACGGCGATCGTCGGCGTGCTGGTGCTGGTCTACATGTGCATCCCTGTGGCCGTCGTGGTGGCGATGAGCTTCAACGCGCCGCCGAGCCGCAACGTCTACCGCTTCGGCACCTTCACGTGGGACAACTGGACGGGGCTGTGCGCACCCGAGGGCCTGTGCCCGGCGCTGCTGCGCAGCGTCGAGATCGGCCTGCTGGCGACCCTCGGCGCCACGGTGCTCGGCACGCTGATGGCCTTCGCCCTGGTGCGCCACCGCTTCGCGGGACGCGCGGCGCTGAACCTGCTGGTGTTCCTGCCTATGGCATCGCCCGAAGTCGTGATGGGCTCCTCGCTGCTCGCGCTGTTCGTGGCGGCCGGGTTCGGCGGGAAGCTCGGGTTCTGGACCGTGCTGATCGCGCACATCATGTTCTGCCTGTCCTTCGTGGTGGTGACGGTCAAGGCGCGCCTCGCGGGCATGGACACGCGGCTCGAGGAGGCCGCGATGGACCTCTACGCCGACCGCTGGCGGACCTTCTGGCTCGTCACCTTCCCGCAGGTCTTCCCGGGCATTCTCGGTGCGGCGCTGCTGTCGTTCTCGCTGTCCTTCGACGACTTCATCATCACGAACCTCAACGCGGGCACCACCACGACCTTCCCGATGTTCGTCTGGGGCGCGGCGAAGCGCTGGGTCCCGATGCAGGTCAACGTGGTGGGCACGCTGATGTTCCTGGTCGCGCTGCTGATCGTGCTCGGCGCGGAGCTCGACCGCCGCCGCAGCGAGCGCCTGCAGGCGCGCCCGTGAGACGCCTCGCGGCCGGCCTCGCGCTGCTGCTGCTCTGCGGCGCCGCCGTTGCCGCCGGATTCCCGCGCGGCCCGGACGAGGTCGCGCCGTACCTGGCCGCGCGCGAGAGCCGCGAGCCCGGCATCCGTCCCGGCACCGGGCGCACGGTCACCTGGGCGCGCGGCCGCCCGGCGCGCACGCCGCTCGCGCTGGTCTACCTGCACGGCTACTCGGCCACGCGGCAGGAAGTCGCGCCGCTGCCCGACCGGGTGGGCGCCGCGCTCGGGGCCAACGTGTTCTACACGCGGCTCACGGGGCACGGTCGCGACGGCGCGGCGATGCTGGGCGGATCGGCCGAGGCCTGGGAGCAGGACGCGCTGGAGGCGCTCGCCATCGGGCGCGTGATCGGCGAGCGCGTGGTGCTGATCTCGACCTCGACCGGCGGCACGCTCTCGACGTGGCTCGCGAGCCGCGAGCCCGACGGGGCGCTCGCGGCGCTGGTGATGATCTCGCCCAATTTCGCCCCGCGCGACCGCACGCTGTACCTGCTCGACTGGCCGCTGCTCGGACCGCTGCTGCTCGGCTACCTCGGCGACGACTACCGCACGTGGCAGCCGCACAACGCGCTGCAGGCGCGCTACTGGACCTGGAGCTATCCGTACCGGGCGCTGCCGGAGCTGGTGCGGTTGATGCGGCAGGTCGAGGCGATCGACAAGTCCGCGATCCGCGTGCCGGCGCTGATGATCTACTCGCCCGCGGACCAGGTGATCGATCCCGCGGCCGTGGAAGACGCTTTCGCGGCGTGGGGCGGCGCGCCGAAGCAGCTGGTGGCGTTCACCGCGGCCGAGGACCCCGCGCAGCACGTGCTGGCGGGCGACGTGCTGTCGCCGGGAAGCACCGCGGAACTGGTGCGCCTGGTCAGTGCCTTCCTCGCCGCGCTGCCGCGATCATGAGCGGGACGCCGATGCGCGCCAACCGGCTGCCCGCGCCTCGCGCCGGCGTGCCGGCGACGGCCGCGGCGGCGATTGACCGCGCGGGCCGGGGTCGGATATACGGTGCCGAACCGTGTCGGGCGTTGCGGAGGAACCGGTCATGCGGAGCCTGAGAACCTGCCTGTGGATCGCGCTCGCGCTGGCACTCGGCGGATGCGGCGTCAACCCGGTGACGGGCAAGCAGGAGATCCAGTTCGTTTCCGAGGCCCAGGAAGTGCAGATGGGCGAGCAGTACTACGCGCCGACCCGCCAGAGCGAGGGCGGCGACTTCACCGTGATGCCCGAGCTCACGCAGTACGTGAACGGCGTCGGGCAGAAACTGGCCGCGGTCGCCGACCGCAAGCTGCCGTACGAGTTCACGGTGCTGAACAGCTCGGTGCCGAACGCCTGGGCGCTGCCCGGCGGCAAGATCGCGGTCAACCGGGGCCTGCTCACCGAGCTGCAGAACGAGGCCGAGCTGGCGGCCGTGCTCGGCCACGAGATCGTGCACGCCGCGGCGCGCCACGGCGCCAAGGCGCAGGAGCGCGGCACGCTGCTGCAGGTCGGCATGGCGGCGGCGCAGATCGGCGCGGCCATCGGCGGCGTCGACCAGAGCGTGGCCAACATGGCCATCCAGGGCGCCGGCGTCGGCGCGCAGATGATCCAGCAGAAGTACAGCCGCGAGCAGGAGCTCGAGGGCGACCGCTACGGCATGAAGTACATGAAGGCGGCGGGCTACGATCCCTGGGGCGCCGTGACCCTGCAGGAGACCTTCGTGCGGCTGTCCGAGAGCGGTCCGCGGCGGCAGGGCTGGCTGGAGGGGATGTTCGCCTCGCACCCGCCCTCGGCCGAGCGCGTCGCGCAGAACCGGATCGCCGCCGCCGAGCTCGGCCGGGGCGGCGAGCTCGGCGCGGAGCGCTATGCGGCGCGCATCAAGCCGCTGCGTGCCGCGAAGCCCGCCTACGACAAGTACGACCAGGCGGTTGCCGCCGCGCGCCGCAAGGATTTTGCCGCGGCCAGGTCGCTGGGCGACGAGGCCGTCCGGCTGCTGCCGCGCGAAGGCCGCTTCCACGAGTTCCTCGGCGAACTGGCGCTCGCGGAGAAGAAGCCCGCGGCGGCGGTCCCGTACTACGACAAGGCCATGGCGCTCAACCCGGGCTATTTCGGCTCCTGGCTCGGCGCGGGCGTGGCGCAGATGCAGCTCGGCAACAAGCCGAAGGCCGAGCAGTTGCTGCGGCGCAGCGCCGAGCTGCTGCCCACGGCGCCCGCGGCGTACTACCTCGGCAATATCGCGCGCGATCGCGGCGACACGGCGAAGGCCATGACCTACTACCGCGCGGCGGCCAAGTCCGACAGTTCGATCGGCCAGGCCGCGGCGGCGGAGGCCATGCGCATGGATTTGCCGCAGAACCCCGGCAACTACGTGAAGGCCACCGGGCAGCTCGACGCCGAGGGCCGCGTGTTCGCCGTGGTGCGCAGCCGCGCGCCGGTGGCGCTGCGCGACGTGCAGCTCACGCCGGTGCTGGTCGACGGCGCCGGGCGCATCGTGCAGCAGGGGGCGCCGCTGCGGCTGCGCGGCACGCTGGCGCCCGGCGCCCAGACCGCCGTGCCTGCGGGAATCGGCGCGATTTCCCGCGAGCAGCTGCCTTACCTGCGCTTTCGCGTCGACGGCGCGCGCGTGGCCGAATGAACGGAGACTCCCGATGACGACCGCCGCACTGATTCCCTGGAGCGATCCGGCCTTCTGGCAGGACCCGCATCCGCTGCTGGCCGAGCTGCGCGAGAAGCAGCGCACGGCCCGCACCGACACCGGGCAGCTCGCCGTGCTGCGGTGGGAGGACGCGGAGTGGGCGATCCGCGGCCACGACTTCGTCAACGAGGGCATCGAGCGGCTCGAGGCGCGCGGCTTCCGGCCGGGCGATCCGCTGCACACCTGGCGCAGCCATGCGCTCGGCATCATGGAGGGGCCCGATCACGTGCGCCTGCGCAAGCTGGTGACGGGGGCGATGTCGAAGCGGAACATGGAGCCGCTGCGGCCGATGATCCGCGCGATCGCGAACCGCCTGATCGACGCCCTGCCGCGGCACGGGGCGGTCGACATCCAGCGCGACTTCACCGCGCCGTTGCCGCGCCTCGTGATGATGGAATTCCTCGGCATCGGCGCCGACGAGCTGATGGGCTCGATGGGGCCGCTGGCCGATGCGCGCATCCCGGACTGCTTCGGTCCGAACGTCACGCCGCAGATGCGCGACAAGGCCAACGCCGCGATCCGGCAGGTGATGGATCACGTCGCCGGCCTCTACGAGAAGCGCCGCCGCGAGCCGCGCGACGACCTGCTCACCAGCCTGCTCGAGGCGCACGACGAGCGCGGCGCGCTGTCGATGCCCGAGCTGATCACGCTGTTCTCGACGATCTTCGGCTCGGGCAGCACCACGGCCAACACGCTGGCGGCCGGCCTGCTCGAGCTCGCGCGCCATCCGGACGAGCAGGCGCTGCTGCGCAGCGATCCCGCGCGGTGGAAGCGCGGCGCCTGCGAGGAGACGCTGCGGATGCATCCCGGCTTCGCGGAGATGCCGCAGAAGGCCGCGCACGATTTCACGGCCTTCGGCCACGCCTTCCGCCGCAACGACACCATCATGATCCCGCTGCACGCGCCCAATCGCGACCCGCGGCGCTGGGAGGATCCCGAGGCGTTCAGGATCACGCGGGATCCGGACGTGTGGCACCTGTCCTTCGGCATCGGTCCGCACTTCTGCCTCGGGCAGGCGATGGCGCGCTACACCATCGAGGAGGCGCTGGCGGTCTTCGTCGAGCGCTGCCACTCCTTCGAGCTGGCCGAGCAGCCGGTGTGGGAACCCTGCGTGATGGAAAACCGGCTGCGGTCGCTCGCGCTGGACGTGGCCGTGCACTGACGGGGATGCCGATCGGAAAACCTTTCTGTAGCGGGCGAGGGCGCGCAGCCATGAACGAACGTCGAACCGTGCGGTGTCTGGTCCCGGTCCTGCTGTTCCTGTCGCTCGGGCTGCGGCCCGCGTGGGCGGGCCCGACGGACCCGGTCACCGTGTCCCTGCCTCCCGAGGGTCTCGGCGCGGCGTTCGTGCCGGGTACGCGGGTGCTGGCGAACCTGCCCGGCGCGCCCTATGTCGAGGAGGAGTTCTTCGTCGAGGGGCGCGCGACGCTGTTCAACTATGCGCACAACCCGCCGCTCGGTCCGCAGGACATCGTGCCCGTCGCGCGCGACCAGCCGTACAGGACGCGGATGATCGTTCGCCGTCCGGCCGATCCCGCGGCGTTCAACGGCACCGTGGTCGTCGAGTGGTGGAACTCCACCGCGGGCTTCGATACGGCGCCGGTCTTCGACCAGTCGGCCGCGTACTTCACCCGTCGCGGTGTCATCCACGTGGGCGTCACGAACAGCGCGACGGCCATCGGTTTCCTCGCCGGCGGCTGCCGCCTCTTCGGCACGCTGCCGCCGGCCTGCGGGACGCGCTACGCGACGCTGTCGCTGCCCGAGAACGGGCTCGCCTACGAGATGATGAGCCAGATCGCGAACCTGCTGAAGAGCGACTCCCAGGAGAACCCGCTGCCGCGGGCCTACGGGGTCCGGCGGCTGTTCCACGCCGGGGAGTCGCAGCAGGCGGGTTCGGTCATCACCTACGCCAGCGCCTTTCATCTCGACGGGGTGAACGACGGCTACTTCATCCAGTCGCTGATCAACGCGCGCGCCATCAATTTCGGGCCGCGTTGCGACGACGCGGGCGCGCCGGCCTTTCCCGGCTGCACGCCGCGGCTCGTGTATCCCGACACGCTGGTGCGCACCGACCTGCCGGTGCCGGTCTACCAGGTGATCACGCAGACGGATTTCGAGACGCTGGGATTCAACGTGCTGGGCCGCCAGGACGACACGCACTTCTTCCGCTACTTCGAGGTCGCGGGTGCCGCGCACAACGTCGTGCACGAGAACGTCGAGGTGCTGCCGGCCGGCCTGGTCGGGCCCGAGCCGCTGATGCTCGAGGACCTGTGCGCCAACACGATGAATTCCACCGCCGACGGACCCGTTCACGGCGCCTACGTGCTGAACGCGCTGTGGGCGCAGATGGAGCGGCACGCCGATTTCCGTGCCTTCTACGCGCGGGTCGAGCACCCGTTGCCGAAGGGGCTCGTGATGGACCAGGTCGACGGCGTGCTGGTGCGCGATGCGCGCGGCAACGTCAGCGGCGGCGTGCGGCTGCCGGAGATGGACGCCCCGACGGCCACCTACCTCTCGACCAACGTGGCCAGCCCCGCATTGCCGCCGGCGCTCGCTGCCATCGGCGCTCTCGCCTGCCGCCTCAGCGGCTCCGTCGTGCCCTTCGACCGGGCGACGCTGGAGGCGCTGTATCCGAACCGCGTGGCCTACCTGCTGCGCGTGCGCGAGGGCGTCGAGGCGCTGCAGGCGCAGGGATTGCTGCTGCCGGAGGATGCCGACGCGGTGATGCGCGAGGCGGCGGCTTCGCCGGTGCTTGACAGCGGCGAAGACCTCTGAGCATTGTGAGCACGCGCGTGTCGCAGCGGCGCCATGCGCGATCGAAGGCCGGCAAATCATTCAAGGGAGACACCGGGATGGCAAAGGCGAAAGGTCTGATGGGTCGCATCGGCGCAGCCGTGGAGCGCACCGCGAAGAACGTGAAGACGGGAGTGCAGTCCGCCACGGCCAAGGCCGAGCGGCAAGTGAAGCGCAACGTGAAGACGGCGGCGACGCGCGTGAAGAAGGCCGCCGCCGAGGTCGAGAAGGCGGTGAGCCCGAAGAAGCCCGCGGCGCGCAAGGCGCCGACCGCCGGGCAGAAGCTCGACAAGGGCATCGCCAGCGTCAAGCGCGCGACCCGCAAGGCGGAAGCGGCGGTGCTCGAGGCGGTGAAGCCGGCGAAGAAGAAACCGGCGCGCAAGGCAGCCGCGAAGAAGGCACCGGCGAAGAAGGCGCCGGCGAAGCGCAGGCCGACGCCGTGAAAGTGCAGGCGGCGCGCGCCGACGAGATCGCCGAGGGCGCGAGCAAGTGCGTGAAGCTCGACGGCGTGCGCATCCTGCTGGTCAGGGAGAAGGGCGAGATATTCGCGCTCGAGAACCGTTGCCCGCACTTCGGGCTGTCGATGGAGAAGGGCAAGGTCAGGGACGGTAGCATCACCTGTCCGTGGCACGGTTCCAGCTTCGACCTCAGGACCGGCGCCAACGTCGACTGGGTGAATTCGGTCGCGGGCATCCCGCTGCCGCAGTGGAGTCACCGGCTGATCGCGCTCGGCAAGGAGCCGCAGGCGGTGCGCACGTTCGCGGTCAGCGTCGAGGACGGCACGGTGTTCGTGGACACCGCCTGAACCGCGGCGCGATCAGGGATCGATCGCGCGCCACGGCAGATCGACGAAGCGCGGCACGTACACGTCCGCGCGGTAGTCGTCGCTGTCCGGGCCGCGGCAGGCGGCGTGTGCGCTGAACGCGCAGGAGCGGACGTAGGAGATCAGCATGCCGCCGCCGGCGGACAGGCCCTCGTGGGCGCTGACGGCGTAGTAGCTGTAGCGCGCGTGGCGGTCGGCCTCGCCGGGGCGTGTCGACAGCGTGATGCGGTTGTCGGGGCGAAAGGGGCCCTTGGGCGACGCGGCCAGGGCGACGTCGATCGCCGGCGCCAGTCCCGGCGCCGACTGGATCAGCACGAAACGGCCGGACGGGCTTTCGTGGATGGAGAAATCCGCCGCGGCGTACCCGGCGACCGGGGTCGCCGCCTCGGGCGCCTCGACCCATGCCCCGTCGCTGTAGAAGCGCCAGTTCCCGAAGCGCACGAAGTCGTCCGCGTCCCGGCAGGCGACCCGCGCCACCACCAGCGCGCCGGCGCGGCGGCCGTAGACGTAGACGAGACCGTTGCGCGCGAAGTCCCTGTCCTTCAGCAGGAAGTGGCCCCAGTTGGTGCGCGCATCGGAGTGCAGCAGCGCGAACTGCGCGGGCGGCCGCTCCCAGTCGCCGAGCCGGCGCTTGCCCCAGCGTGCATACGGGCGGTCGACGCCGCGCACGATCGCGACGACGTTCCTGTCGACGTCGTCCCACGGCACCATCCCGGGCAGGTCGAGGGGCGTGACCGGCGAGAACACCTGCACCAGGTCGGCGCCGATCACGAGCCCGCGATTGGGCCACATCAGCACGTCCTTGCCGTCGTCGTTGGGGCGCGTGGTGTAGACGTGCTGCCGTCCCGGCCGGTCCGGCGCCGCGCGCGAGTACTCGATGAGCGCGTGCACGTTGTCCGGCTGCCGGGCGCCGGGCGGATAGACGTATCCCAGCAGCGTGCCGTCAGGGCTCCCGGGCGCGGCGGTCGCGGCGGCGAGCACCACGTCGTCGTGCGGGGCGACGCGATGGCGATACAGCGGCAGCGTGCCGGCCTGCGGCGAGCGGAACACGTAGAACGCGACGCGCTGGTACGCGTAGCCGTCGTCCGGCGACGACGCCGCGCGCGCCGCGGGTTCGCGCGTGTCGTAGTCGCTGGCGCGGCTCGCCGGTGCGTAGTACTCGTGCACGGGGACCAGTCCGGCACGCAGCGGCGCGGGCGCGAGGTCGGGCAGGGAATACACGCCGGCCACCGGCGCCGGCGTGCGCGAAAAGCCGAGCCCCGCGTAGCCCGTCGCGGCGATGCGCAGGTCGTCCATGTCGGGCAGTTCGCGCGGATCGAGCAGCAGCGGCATCCACGAGTCCGAGCGCACGCCGCGGGCGCCGTAGTCGAAGGCGACGCCCTTCGCCGCCGCGGCGGACGCCATCGCGTGCGTCGTGACGGCGGCCACGTTGCCGAAGCGGTAGTCGGCGCCGCGCGCGCCGGCGGCGTTCACGCGCCATCCGGCGGCGTCGACGCTGCTGAAGGCCGAATCGCCGAACAGCCACAGGCGCCGGTAGCGGCTGCCGGGAGGGCATGCGGCGCAGAACGGCAGCGCCAGCGAGATCGCCGCGTCACCCCCCGACCAGCCGTAGCCCGAGCCCGGCGCGCGCTCGAAGGTCGCGTTCCAGCGTTCGGCGTTGGCCTGCCGCTGCGCCTCGCTGCCGGGCTCCTCCGCGGGGGGTGCGGCGGCGGGTAGCCGCGCCGGATGGCAACCCGCCGCGATGCAGGCCGCGACCAGCAGCGCGGCGAGACCGATACGGCGCGCCGTCCCGCGCGGCCGCGTCGCGATGCGCCCGGCGGCCGTCGGCCCGCCGCGGCGGCCGGCCGGCCGTGCGTTCACGGGCGCTCAGTCGCGACCGAGGATCAGCGCGCCGGTCGGCACGCCGACGCCGCTCGACACCAGCACGTGCTCGACGCGCGCGGGCTGGTTGCAGGAGGTGCCGCGGATCAGGCGCGCGCCCTCGGCGATGTTGTTGATGCCGTGGATGTAGGACTCCGACAGCAGCCCGCCGTGGGTGTTGTTCGGCAGGCGGCCGCCGAGGCGCAGGTTTCCCGCGGCGACGAAATCCTTGGCCTCGCCGCGCTGGCAGAAGCCGAAGGACTCGAGCTGCATGATCACCTCCGGCGTGAAGGCGTCGTACAGGCAGGCGGCGTCGATGTCCTCGGGGCCGAGACCGGACATCGCGTAGACGCGCCGCGCCGCCAGCTCCATCTCCGGCAGGCGGTCGAGCTCCTCGCGGTAGAAGCTGGTC
>CAYXJM010000009.1:0-21931 GCA_964465455.1 uncultured Klebsiella sp. | reverse complement strand
CGCCCGCGTAGTTTTCCTTGTTCAGCGCTTCGATCGCCTCGGTCAGGATCTTGCCCGTCGCGGCGTCGATCCCCGTGGGCGGGGGCGCCTTCTCATCCTTTTTCTGCTGCGCCGCGACGTTGCCGGCGAGCACGACGGCCACCAGCAGCGAACAGGCGGCGCGCAGGAGGAATCCGGTCTTCCGCATTGACTAGTTCTCCAGGGTGAAGCGGATGATGGTCTGCACGCCCACGCGATCCACCGCGACACCGTTCTCGATTTTCGGGTTGTAACGCCAGCGCAGGATCGACTTGATCGCCGCTTCCTCGAAGACCTTGCTCGAGGACTTCACGACCACCGCGTCCTTGACGGAACCGGTACCGGTGATCGTGAACTGCACCTGCACCCAGCCCTCGAGGCCGCGATTGAGCGCGCGCGGCGGGTAGTCCGGCGGCACGCGCACGAGCGGGATCGTGTCGCGGTCGGAACCGGCGCTCAGCGACAGGCCCGACATGGCGCCCCGGGCGTCCACGCTCGGCGTCAGTGTCGCCACGTTGCTCTCGACGCTCCCGGAACTGAAGGCCATGCGCGGCACTTCGGGCGCGGGCGGCGGGCGCTCGCGCTCGACCTTCTGCTCGCGCTTGCTGGCCACTTCCGTGTCCTTGCGCATCCGGGTGAACTCGATGCGCGTCGCTTCGCGCATTTCAGTCACGTCGATCGGCGCGCTGATCAGCTTCCACAGCACCCAGAACATGCCCAGTGAGAGCAGGCCGCCGACTAGCAGCGCCAGGGGAATCCTCATGATCAAGACGACTTACTCCTCAAGTTCCGGTGTCAGCCGCCGGCATCCGTATCGGCTGCGATGGCCACATCCTTGATACCGCCCAGGCGCACCTCGTCCATGACCTTCGCCACCACGCCCGCGCGCGCCGCACGGTCGGCGATGATCACGACGCTGTCGTCAGGGCGCTCCACGTGCAGGCGCTCCATGATGCCGCGCACCTCGCGCAGGTCGACCGCGCGGCGGTCGATCCAGATGTCCCCGTTCTCGCGGATCGCCACCAGCAGGTTGCCCGACGGACGCTCCTCCGCCGTCACCGCGGTGGGGCGGAACACGGTGATACCGGGCTCCTTGATGAAGGAGGTGGTGATGATGAAGAAGATCAGCAGGTTGATCGTGAAGTCCAGCATCGGCGCGAGGTCGATGCCGTGATCCTCTTCGGCGGCAGAATGTCGTCTTGCCTGCATCGTCGTGTCCTTGTGTTCGACTAGTTCGAGGTGCTGAACGTGATGTTGTAGATGCCGCCGAGGTGCACCTGGTCCACCACTTCCACCACTACGCCCGACGGCGCCATTTCGTTCGCCATGATCAGCACGCCGGCGTCCGGGTGCACGGCGCTCATGCGCTCGACGTTGGCGCGCACGGCGCGTACGTCGACCGCGCGGTTGTCCACCCAGATCTCGCCGTTGTCGAGCACCTGGATCTGGATGCTCTTGACGTCTTCCTCGTTCGGCTGCTCGAACCCGGTCGGCCGGTTCACCTGCACCGCGGTCGCCTTGACGAACACCGCGGTGATGATGAAGAAGATCAGCAAGTTGATGACGAAGTCCAGCATGGGAGCGAGGTCGATCCCGTGGGACGATTCATGTCCACCCTGTACGCGACGCTTGAGACGCATGATTACAATGGCAACCTGTCAGCTAGAAGTTCGGTTTCATGAGTGGCGCGGGTGCGGAAATAGTGCACGGGATAGAGGCCCGTGATACTCACCGCGAGACCGGTCATCGTGCAGATCATCGCCTCCGAAACACCGCTCGCCATGCTGCGCGCGTCGGCGTTGCCGCGCAGCGCCATGGAGTCGAACACTTCCAGCATGCCGGTCACGGTACCGATGAGGCCGAGCAGCGGCGACATCGGTACCAGCACCTGCATCACGGGAAAGCCCGCCGTCATGGAGGCATTGAGCTTCGAGATCATGGCCTGGCGGATCTGGCGCGCGCACCACGAGCTGTGGTCGCTGCGCGCGGCCCAGGTCGCCTGGATCGCGGCCGCCTGTGCGGGCAGCACGCGCCAGAAGTACCAGATCCGCTCGATCACCAGGGTCCAGAGCAGCACGCCGGAGGCAAAGATCCACCCTACGAACGGTCCGCCGTCCGCCAGCAGATGGAGGAATGCGCCCACCAACGGGAGGTTCTCAGCCACGGCGCTGTTTCTCCAAGCTTTCGGCCAGCATGCCGGCCGCCTGTTCCTCGATGGTCTGGGTCACGCCGGTCGACAGCGCGTTCAGCAGCGCGTTGGCGAACAGCAGCGGAATCGCGATGCCCAGGCCGAGAACCGTCGCGATCATGGCCGCGCCGATACCGTTGGCCATCAGTTTCGGATCCGAGGAGCCCGACTCGGTGATGCTCTGGAAGGTCATGATCATCCCGAGCACGGTACCGATAAGACCGAGCAGCGGACCGGCGGCGACTGCGAGCCGCAGCAGGGCCTGGAACCGCTCGAGCTTGGGCACTTCGCGGAACACGGCCTCCGAGATGCGCAGTTCGGCAACGTCGGCATCCTTCTCGATGGTGTTGGCGTCGCCGCGGAAGGCCAGCAGCACGCGACCGAGCGGATTGTCCTTGACCGGCTTGTCCAGGTTCTTCAGCTGCGCCGTCACCCGCAGGCGCACGAGCACCAGGTAGACGAGCTGGACCAGGAAGCAGAGCGATGCCACGAGCCCGACGAAGAGGATCACGTAGTTCACGTGCTCGCCGTGCTCGATGCGCTGGCCCCAGGTCGGGCGCTCCACGTACAGCGACATCAGCACGCCGCGCGAGGAGTCGACGACGGTCTGCACGTAGCCTTCGGTTGCCGACTCGAGCTTCTTCACGTAGCCGAGGATTTCGGCCGGCGGCTGGCGCGGATACACGTTCAGCGACTGCAGGGCCGGCATGTACTGCAGCACCTTGCCGCCGGAAAACGCCGTGAAGGGACCCACGCGCACGACGTCGGAGGGCACCGACTCGCCGCCCGGCTGCACCACGTTCGCCTTGTAGCGCGCGACCTGGCCGGTGGCGACCATCTCGCGCTGCAGTTCGAACCACACGCGCTCCAGGTCGGCGGTGACGGGAACGCGCTTCGAGGCGGCGAAGGCGCGCATCGCCTCGGCACGGTTCGGCTCGCCGGCGGCCGGCGGGAACTGCGTGGAGACCAGCGACTGCTCGAGGATGGTCGCGCTGTCGCCGGCAACCTGCCGTGACAGGCCGAACACCTCGGCCAGCCCGAGCGAGACGGCCTTCTGCTGCAGCTGCTTGTCGAGCTCGTTGATCTTGAGCTCGTTGCCCGAGAACTGACCCGACAGCGCCTTGGACTTCGCGTCCAGCGCGTCGCGCCTGGCCTGCGCGTCGGCCAGCATCTTCTGCTGGTCGGCGGCGGAGGCCGCGTTGAACGCCGCCTTGCGCTGTTCGTAGGCCTGCGACTCGGCCGAACGTCCGGCGGCGACTTCCTGCAGCAGCGCATCGAGGCTGTCCGCCGCGATCGCCAGCGTGCCGGCCTGCAGCAGCGTCGCCGCGGCCACGAACTTGAAGAGCTTGTGCATCTTGATCACTGCCGTACCTCCTGCGGGGCGGGAACCGGGACCGTCAGCAGGTCGGGCGCACCATCCTTCTTCGCGACGCGACGGGCTTCCGCCACCGCGTTCGCATAGCTGTTGTCAACCACCCACGACTTCGAATTCGCGTCCCAGTAGCCGGTCTCGGCGCCGTCCAGCGACTGGTACATCAGCCCGACGCGGCCGAGGCGCACGAAGGACACCGTGCGCGCATCCGCGCCGGAGCCCAGCAGGCCTTCGTAGGCATCCAGGGTACGGCCGTTCTCCAGCTCGATCTGGTAGGCCTCCATGATGCGGCGATACTTCTCGGAGATCGTGACGTCGGCGCGGAGCATCATCTCCTGCAGCGACTTGACGCGCGCCGTGCGCTCCTCCTGCAGGAAGGGCACGTCGAGCGCCACGAAGCGCTCCAGCGTGTCGACCATGCGCTGCATCAGGGGCTGCACTTCGCGGTTGGTCGTCTCGATGTCGACCAGCTGCTTCTCGATCGAGGCCATTTCCTCGCGCTGAGCCGCCACCTGCTTGTCGAGCTGGCTGTTGTACTTCTCGAGGCTCTCCGCGTCGGCGATGGCCGAGGCGTAGCGGCTCGCCGCGTCCTGCGTGCGATCGCGGATCTCGTTGATGCGCTTCTGCGACGCTGCCGCTGCGCGGTCAGCCTCGCCCTGCGCGCCCAGCGCCGAATCGAGCGTCTGCGCGCCAACTGGCGCGGCAACCAGGGCGGCCGCACCGGCACTGATCAAGAGAGCCAGGGCCCTCGCGATCCTGGGGTTGGAAGGGGTCATGACGGGTAGCGCCTCCTGATCAAAGAGTTCGACTCAGCGGGAATGGGTGGCATCGGACAAAGAATCATCGGATAGCCTGTTCTACTTCTTGCTCGCAAGCTGCGTCCTGCGCGGGGCAGGACGGCCGGATTCGCTCGTGGGGCCGAACTCTAATGGAGCCCATTTAATGTTGCAAGCCGTTCAAGCGCGGGAACGCAAATCTTTTTTGAAGATATTTCAACTGTCCTCCGGACATGCTCCGGGAATATGCCGCCAGTCGTTCATCGCGCCCTGTGCAAGCGCCGGCGATCCCATATAATGGCGCGCGATTCCCGGGGCCACGGAGCGTCCGTCCCGCTCCCTGATCCGCGGCACATCCCCCCCCGATGCCGGCACCGCACATGAACGCAAGTATCGAAGCGCTGAGTCATAACTGGGCCGTGGCCGTGTTCGTGGCCGTGATCCTCCTCGTCTGCGTGCTCATGCTCGGCATCTCGACCCTGGTGGGCGGGCGCACGCGCGGGCGCGCCAAGACCGATCCCTTCGAGTCCGGCATCGTGTCGGTGGGCAGCGCGCACCTGCGGCTGCCGGCCAAGTTCTACCTCGTGGCCATGTTCTTCGTGATCTTCGACGTCGAGGCCCTCTTCCTCTACGCGTGGGCGGTGTCGGTGCGCGAGAGCGGCTGGCTCGGCTTCATCGAGGCCGCACTCTTCATCTTTATACTGGCAGCCGGACTGGTCTACCTGTGGCGGATAGGCGCGTTGCGCTGGGCCCCCGCCCCACGTCGCCGGTCGCGCGAGCACTGAGGCACCGATGGACTACCGCCTGACCCCGATCGCCACCGACGCGCCCGTCCCCGCCCGGGCCGCAGCCGACCCGCTGGACCAGCAGGTCCACCGCAGCGTCTTCATGGGCAAGCTCGAGGACGTGCTGCACAAGGCCGTCGGCTGGGGGCGCAAGAACTCCCTGTGGCCCTACAACTTCGGGCTGTCGTGCTGCTACGTGGAGATGGCCACGGCCTTCACCGCGCCGCACGACGTCGCCCGCTTCGGCGCCGAGGTGATCCGCGCCTCGCCGCGCCAGGCCGACTTCATGGTGATCGCCGGCACCTGCTTCATCAAGATGGCGCCTGTGATCCAGCGCCTCTACGAGCAGATGCTCGAGCCGCGCTGGGTGATCTCGATGGGATCCTGCGCCAATTCCGGCGGCATGTACGACATCTATTCCGTGGTGCAGGGCGTGGACAAGTTCCTGCCCGTCGACGTGTACATCCCCGGCTGCCCGCCACGGCCCGAGGCATTCCTGCAGGGACTGATGCTGCTGCAGGAGTCGATCGCCACCGAGCGCCGCCCGCTGTCGTGGATGGTGGGCGACCAGGGCGTCCACAAGGTCGAGGTGCCCTCGCAGCGCGAGCTGCGGCGCGAGGCGCGCATGAGCGCCACGACGCTGCGAACCCCCGACCAGGTATGAGGCCAGGCATGAAAGGGACCGACGTGCGCACGCTGAGCAGGGCCGTTCGCGGATGAAGAAAAAGGATTCCAGCCCGCAGGAGAACCTGCCCGGGAGCGAGCACGGGGTCATCGCCGAGCTCTATCGCCGTTTCGGCGCCGACGCCGTCGTCTACCAGCCGACGGTGGACGGGCTGCCGACGGCCTGGGTGCCGCGCGGACAGCTGCTCGAGGTGCTGCGCTTCCTGCGCGACGCACCGCGTCCGTACGCGATGCTCTACGACCTGCACGGCGTCGACGAGCGCCTGCGCACGCACCGCGAGGGCCTGCCGGCGGCGGATTTCACGGTCTTCTATCACCTGCTGTCGTTCGAGCGCAACAGCGACGTGCGCATCAAGGTTGCGCTCGCCGCCGACGACGCGACGCTGCCGACCGCGACCGGCATCTGGCCGAACGCCAACTGGTACGAGCGCGAGGTCTGGGACCTCTACGGCATCTCGTTCAGCGGCCACCCGCACCTGCAGCGCATCATGATGCCCCGCACCTGGAACGGGCACCCGTTGCGCAAGGACTACCCGGCGCGCGCCACCGAGTTCGAACCGTTCGCGCTCGACGCGGCCAGGCAGGACCTCGAGCAGGAGGCGCTGCGCTTCGTGCCCGAGGAGTGGGGCATGAGCCGCAGCACCACGCACTCGGACTACATGTTCCTCAACCTGGGGCCGAACCACCCCTCGGCGCACGGGGCCTTCCGCATCGTGCTGCAGCTCTACGGCGAGGAGATCGCCGACTGCGTGCCCGACATCGGCTATCACCACCGCGGCGCCGAGAAGATGGCCGAGCGCCAGTCCTGGCACAGCTTCATCCCCTACACCGACCGCATCGACTACCTCGGCGGGGTGATGAACAACCTGCCCTACGTGATGGCGGTGGAGCAGCTGGCGGGCATCCGCGTCCCGGACCGCGTGAAGGTGATCCGCGTGATGCTGGCGGAGTTCTTCCGCATCACCAGTCACCTGCTGTTCCTCGGCACCTACATCCAGGACGTCGGCGGCATGTCGCCGATCTTCTTCATCTTCACCGACCGCATGAAGGCCTACGACGTGATCGAGGCCATCACCGGCGGGCGCATGCACCCGGCCTGGTACCGCATCGGCGGCGTGGCCCACGACCTGCCGAAGGGCTGGGACCGGCTGGTTCGCGAGTTCTGCGACTGGATGCCGAAGCGGCTCGACGAATACGAGAAGGCCGCGATGCGCAACGGCATCCTGCGCTCGCGCACCATCGGCGTGGCGCAGTACAACACGCGCGAGGCCATCGAGTGGGGCGTCACCGGCGCGGGCCTGCGCGCCACCGGCTTCGACTACGACCTGCGCAAGGCGCGCCCCTACTCGGGCTACGAGAACTTCGACTTCGAGGTGCCGCTCGCGCACAACGGCGACGTCTACGACCGCGCCATGGTGCGGCTCGAGGAGATGCGCCAGAGCGTGCGCATCATCCGGCAGTGCCTGGACAACATGCCGGACGGACCCTACAAGGCCGACCACCCGCTGACCACGCCGCCGCCGAAGGAGCGCACGCTCCAGCACATCGAGACGCTGATCAACCACTTCGTGGGCGTGTCGTGGGGACCGGTGATGCCGGCCGGCGAGGCGTGCCAGATGATCGAGGCCACGAAGGGCATCAACAGCTACTACCTGACCTCGGACGCCGGCACCATGAGCTACCGCACGCGCATCCGCACGCCGAGCTTCGCGCACCTGCAGCAGATCCCCTCGGTGATCCGCGGCAGCCTGATCGCGGACCTCATCGCGTACCTCGCAAGCATTGACTTCGTGATGGCAGATGTCGACAGATAACGCACCCCCCCTGATCGCGAGCAGCTCGCCCGACTTCCGCCTGACGGAAGCCGAGCTGGCGGAAATCCACCACGAGATGGGCCACTACGAGGACCCGCGCGCGGCCTCGATCGAGGCGCTGAAGGCGGTGCAGAAGCACCGCGGCTGGGTCCCCGACGGGGCGATCGGCGCCATCGCCGGGGTGCTCGGCATCCCGGCCGCCGACGTCGAGGGCGTGGCGACCTTCTACAACATGATCTTCCGCCGCCCGGTCGGCCGGCACGTGGTCAAGGTCTGCGACAGCATCGCCTGCTTCCTCACCGGCTACGACGAGCTGAAGGACGCCATCATGACGCACACCGGCCTCGGCTGGGGCGAGACCAGCGCCGACGGCCGCTACACGCTGCTGCCGGTGTGCTGCCTCGGCAACTGCGACAAGGGGCCGACGCTGATGATCGACGACGACACGCACGGCCCGGTGGCTCCCGCCGAGGTGCCGGCGCTGCTGGAGCGCTACACATGAGCGAGCGTGCGCGCGACACCCACCCGCTCACCTGGCGCCTCGACCACGGCGCGCCGGTGCTCGGCATCGACGCCTACGAGGCGCTGGACGGCTACGAAGCACTGCGCAGGACGCTCGGCATGGAGCCGGCCGCGGTCACCCAGGTCGTCAAGGACTCGAACCTGCGCGGGCGCGGCGGGGCGGGCTTCCCGACCGGGGTCAAGTGGAGCCTGGTGCCGATGGGACCGGATGCCGGCAGCAAGTACCTGCTGTGCAACGCCGACGAGATGGAGCCCGGCACTTTCAAGGACCGCATGCTGCTCGAGCAGCTGCCGCACCAGCTCATCGAGTCGATGGTCATCGCGGCCTGGGCGATCCAGGCCACACGCGGCTACATCTTCCTGCGCGGCGAGTACGTGCTGGCCGCCGAGCGCCTGCAGCGCGCGCTGGCCGAGGCGCGCGACAGCGGCTACCTGGGCGAGAACATCCGCGGCACCGGCTGGAGTTTCGATCTCTTCCTGCATACCGGGGCCGGACGCTACATCTGCGGCGAAGAGACCGCGCTGATCAACTCGCTCGAGGGCCGGCGCGCCAACCCGCGCGCCAAGCCGCCGTTCCCGCAGATCGCGGGCGCGTGGGGCCGGCCGACGATCGTCAACAACGTCGAGACCTACTACAACCTGCCCGAGATCGTGCTGCGGGGCGCGGACTGGTACAAGGGCCTGTCGCTCGGGCGCAGCACGGACGGCGGCACCAAGATCTACGGCGTCTCCGGGCGCGTGAAGCGCCCGGGACTGTGGGAACTGCCGATGGGCACGACGGGGCGCGAGATCCTCGAGCAGCACGCGGGCGGCATGCGCGAAGGGCTCGAGCTGAAGGCCTGGCTGCCGGGCGGCGCCTCCACCGACTTCCTGCTGCCCGAGCACCTCGACCTCGCGATGGACTACGACACGATCGCCAAGGCGCGCAGCCGTCTCGGCACCGGGCTGCTGACGGTGGTCGACCACACCCAGGACATCGTCCCGGTGGTGCGCAACCTCGAGGAGTTCTTCGCGCGCGAATCCTGCGGCTGGTGCACGCCCTGCCGCGACGGGCTGCCGTGGTCGGTGAAGCTGCTGCGCGCGATCGAGCGCGGCGAGGGCCAGCCGGGCGACATCGAGCAGCTCGAGCGCCTGACCGTGCAACTCGGGCCGGGCAAGACCTACTGCGCACTCGCGCCCGGGGCAGTGGAGCCGCTGCAGAGCGCGCTGCGCTTCTTCCGCGCGGAGTTCGAGCGCGGCATCAAGGGCGGCGTTCGCGGCGCCGCGGGCAAGGAACACGCGTAATGGCAACGATCCACATCGACGGCACCAGCTACGAGGTCGACGGCAGCGACAACCTGCTGCACGCCTGCCTCTCGCTCGGCCTGGACATCCCCTACTTCTGCTGGCACCCGGCGCTCGGCTCCGTGGGCGCCTGCCGCCAGTGCGCGGTGAAGCAGTACTCCGGCCCCGACGACACCCGGGGCCGGCTGGTCATGTCGTGCATGACGCCCTCGACCGACAACACGTACATATCGATCAGCGACGACGAGGCGCGCGAATTCCGCAAGGGCGTGATCGAGTTCCTGATGACCAACCACCCGCACGACTGCCCGGTGTGCGAGGAAGGCGGCCACTGCCACCTGCAGGACATGACGGTGATGAGCGGCCACAACGCGCGCCGCTACCGCTTCACCAAGCGCACCCACCGCAACCAGGACCTCGGCCCGTTCATCAACCACGAGATGAACCGCTGCATCGCCTGCTACCGCTGCGTGCGCTACTACAAGGACTACGCCGGCGGCGAGGACCTCGGCGTCTTCGGCGCGCACGACAACGTGTATTTCGGCCGCGTCAGCGACGGCCAGCTCGAGAGCGAGTTCTCGGGCAACCTGACCGAGGTCTGCCCCACGGGCGTCTTCACCGACCGCACCCACTCCGAGCGCTACAACCGCAAGTGGGACATGCAGTTCGCGCCGAGCGTCTGCCAGCAGTGCGCGGTGGGCTGCAACACCAGCCCCGGCGAGCGCTACGGCGAGCTGCGCCGCATCGAGAACCGCTTCAACGGCGAGGTGAACCACTATTTCCTCTGCGACCGCGGCCGTTTCGGCTACGGCTACGTCAACCGCGCCGACCGCCCGCGCCAGATGCTGGCGCGCGCCGGCTCCGAACTCGAGGCCGCCACGCTGCAGGGCGGCATGGAGCGCCTGGCGGAGGCGATGCGCGAGGCCTCGCGCCTCGTGGGGATCGGCTCCCCGCGCGCGAGCCTCGAGGCGAACTTCGCGCTGCGCCACCTGGTCGGCGAGGCCGACTTCTCGGGCGGCGTCGACGCCGCCGAGGCCGCGCTGATCGCGCGCGCGCTCGGGATCCTGCGCACCGGCGCGGCGCGCACGCCGTCGCTGCGCGAGATCGAGACCTTCGACGCGATCCTGGTGCTCGGCGAGGACGTCACGCAGACGGCTCCCCGCATCGCGCTCGCGCTGCGCCAGGCGGTGCGCGGACAGGCCACCGCGCTCGCCGCCTCGAAGAAGATATCCGGCTGGCAGGCCGAGGCCATCGCCACCATCGGGCAGAAGGAACGCAACCCGCTGTTCATCGCCAGCGTCGACGCCACGCGCCTCGACGACGTCGCCCGCGCCGCCTGGCGCGCCACGCCGGCGCGCATTGCCGCGCTCGGCGCCGCGGTCGCCCGCGCGCTCGACGCCGCGGCGCCGGCCGCCGGCAGCGACGCGGAGATCGAGGCCTTCGCCGCCGAGATCGCCTCGGCGCTGGCCGGCGCGAAGAAGCCGCTGATCGTCTCCGGCACGGGGCTGCGCTCGGCCGCGGTCCTGGACGCCTGCGCCAACATCGCCTGCGCGCTGAAGGCGCGCGGCCAGGAGCCCGCGCTGACGCTGGCGCTGCCCGAGGCCAACAGCATGGGCATCGCGATGCTCGGCGGCAGCGCCGTCGAGGACGCGCTCGCCCGCGTCGACGCGGGCAGCGTGCTGGTGGTGCTGGAGAACGACCTCTACCGCCGCGCCGACGCCGCGCTGGTCGACGCCGCGCTCGCCCGCGCGCGCTGCGTGGTCGTCATCGACCACCAGCTGACCGCCACCGGCGAGAAAGCGCACATGGTGCTGCCGGCGGCGAGCTTCGCCGAGGGCGACGGCACCCTGGTCAGCAACGAGGGCCGCGCGCAGCGCTACTTCCAGGTGTACGACCCCGCCTACTACAACCTCGCCACCCAGGTCCGCGAGAGCTGGCGCTGGCTCGCCGCGATCCAGAGCGCGGAGAACCGCGTGCCGCTCGAGTGGGAGACGCTCGACCAGATCACCGCGGCCTGCGCGCGCGAGAATCCGGCGCTGGCCGGCATCGTCGACGCCGCACCGCTCGCCGCCACGCGCGTGCACGGCCGCCGCGTCGCGCGCCAGCCCAACCGCTACTCGGGCCGTACCGCGATGCGCGCCAATATCTCCGTGCACGAGCCACGCGCCCCGCAGGATCCCGACAGCGCGCTCGCCTTCTCGATGGAAGGCTACGCCGGTCCCGACGAGCCGGGCCCCCTGGTGCCGTTCGCGTGGAGCCCGGGCTGGAATTCGCCGCAGGCCTGGAACAAGTTCCAGGACGAGGTGGGCGGCCACCTGCGCCAGGGCGATCCCGGCGTGCGCCTGATCGAACCGGCCGCGACGGCCGGCTACGTGCCGGTCGCTGCAGGCGCCGACGGCGATCTCGCGGTGGCTCCGCTCTACCACCTCTTCGGCAGCGAGGAGCTATCGGCGCGCGCGCCGGTCGCGGCCGGCAACGTGCCGTCGCCCTACGTGGCGCTGCACCCGCGCGAGGCCGCGCGCCGCGGCCTCGCCGCCGGCGCGACCGTGCGCGTCGCCGTCGGCGCGGTCCGCTTCGAGGCGCCGCTCGCGCTGCGCGAGACGCTCGCCGAGGGCGTGATCGGCATTCCCGCGGGCCTGCCCGGCACGGGCTTCGCCTTCGTCGCCGCCACCGCCAGCGTCAGCACCGGAGGTCAGCCGTGAGCTTCCTCAGTCCCGAAACGGCCGCGGTGCTGTGGGCCGTGGTGAAGGCGGTGATCATCCTGCTGGCCGTGGTGCTGTTCGCCGCGTACCTCAGCTTCATCGAGCGCCGCGTGCTCGCGCTGTGGCAGGACCGGTACGGCCCGAACCGCGTCGGTCCCTTCGGCATCTTCCAGCTGCCCGCCGACGTGGTGAAGATGCTGTTCAAGGAGGACTGGATCCCGCCCTTCGCCGACAAGCTGACCTTCCTGATCGCGCCGGTGATCGCGATGAGCGCGCTGTTCATCTCCTACGTCATCATCCCGGTCACGCCCACGTGGTACGTCGCGGACTTCGACATCGGCATCCTGTTCTTCATGGCCATGGCGGGGCTCGCGGTCTACGCGGTGCTGTTCGCCGGCTGGTCCAGCAACAACAAGTACTCGCTGCTCGGCGGCCTGCGCTCCGCGGCGCAGACCGTGAGCTACGAGGTGTTCATGGGGCTCGCGCTGATGGGCGTGGTGGCATGCGCCGGCTCGTTCAACATGCGCGAGATCGTCGAGGCGCAGCGCGGCCTGTGGTTCATCGTGCCGCAGTTCCTCGGCTTCGTTACGTTCGCGCTCGCCGGCGTGGCGGTCACGCACCGCAGCCCCTTCGACCTCCCCGAGGCCGAGCAGGAGCTCGCCGCGGGCTACCACACCGAATACGCGGGCATGAAGTGGGCGCTGTTCTTCGTCGGCGAGTACGTGGGCATCGTGGTGGTGTCCTCGCTGCTCACGACGCTGTTCCTCGGCGGCTGGCTCGGGCCGGGACCGGAGTGGCTGGCGCCCTTCTGGTTCGTGCTGAAGACGCTGTTCTTCGTGATGCTGTTCATCCTGCTGCGCGCGGCGCTGCCGCGCCCGCGCTACGACCACCTGATGACCGCGGGCTGGATGGTCTGCCTCCCGGTCACGCTGCTGAACCTGCTGGTGACCGGCGCCGTGCTGCTGGCCAAGGGCTGAAGACATGAACCTGCTCATGAAGATCCTCGCGGGCATCGGCTCCAACCTGCGCAGCATGTGGATGATCTTCTCGCGCGCCACGCGCGCGCGCGCCACGATCCAGTACCCGGAACAGCCCGTGTACCTGCCGCCGCGCTACCGCGGGCGCATCGTGCTGACGCGCGACCCCGACGGCGAGGAGCGCTGCGTCGCGTGCAACCTGTGCGCGGTGGCGTGCCCCGTGGGCTGCATCTCGCTGCAGAAGGCCGAGAAGGACGACGGACGCTGGTACCCGGAGTTCTTCCGCATCAATTTCTCGCGCTGCATCTTCTGCGGCATGTGCGAGGAGGCCTGCCCGACCACCGCGATCCAGCTCACGCCGGATTTCGAGCTCGCGGAGTACAAGCGCCAGGACCTCGTGTACGAGAAGGAGGACCTGCTGATCGCGGGCCCGGGCAAGAACCCCGAATACAACTTCTACCGCGTCGCGGGCATGGCGATCGCGGGCAAGCCGAAGGGCGCCGCGCAGAGCGAGGCCCAGCCGATCGACGTCAGAACGCTGCTGCCATAGGGAGTTGGGCAAGATGGAGCTGGCTTTCTATACCTGCGCCCTGGTGGCGACCCTTGCGACGCTGCGCGTCGTGACCAACAGCAATCCCGTGCACGCGCTGCTCTACCTCGTCGTGTCGCTGCTGGCGGTCGCGGGCGTGTTCTTCGCCCTCGGGGCGCCCTTCGCCGGCGCGCTCGAGGTGATCGTCTACGCCGGCGCCATCATGGTGCTGTTCGTCTTCATCGTGATGATGCTGAACCTCGGCCCCGAAACGACGGCGCAGGAGCGCCTGTGGCTGAAGCCCGCGACCTGGATCGGGCCGATGCTGCTGTCGGCGCTGCTGCTCGGCGCCCTGCTGTTCGCGCTGATCGGCACCGACGCGCCCGCGGGCGCCGCGACGGTCGGCCCGAAGGCGGTCGGCGTCGCGCTGTTCGGGCCCTACGTGCTCGCCGTCGAACTCGCCTCGCTGCTGCTGCTGGGCGCGCTGGTCGCCGCCTGGCACCTCGGCCGCGACGACCATCGCTGAGAGCGGGGAACAACGAATGCTGGAATCGCACCCATGATTGAAGCCGCATCGGTCCCCCTGGAGCACGCCCTCGCGCTGGCGGCCATCCTGTTCTGCACCGGCCTCGCCGGCCTGATGGTGCGGCGCAACTTCCTGTTCATGCTGATGTGCCTGGAGGTCATGACCAACGCCGTGGCGCTGGCCTTCGTCGCCGCGGGCAGCCGCTGGGCCCAGCCCGACGGCCAGATCATGTTCATCATGGTGCTGACGCTGGCGGCCGCAGAGGCATCGATCGGGCTCGCGCTGGTGCTGCAGCTCTATCGCCGCTTCCACACCCTCGATATCGACGTTGCAAGCGAGATGCGCGGATGAACTTCCTCTGCCTCACCTTCCTCGCGCCGCTCGCCGGCTTCGTGCTGCTCGCCTTCTCGCGCGGACGCCTCGGCGAGAACGCCGCGGCCTGCATCGGCGCGGGCTCGGTGGGCGTGAGCGCGCTGGTCACGGGCCTGGCCGCCTCGCAGTTCACCGCGCCGGTCACGCAGGTGCTGTGGACCTGGATGCACGTCGGGGACTTCGCGCCGCGCTTCGCGCTGTACCTCGACGGGCTCTCGCTCACGATGCTCGGCGTGGTCACCGGGGTCGGCTTCCTGATCCACGTGTTCGCGTCGTGGTACATGCGCGGCGAGGAAGGCTACTCGCGCTTCTTCGCGTACATGAACCTGTTCGTCGCCGCCATGGTCATGCTGGTGCTGGCCGACAACCTGGCCTTCCTCTACCTCGGCTGGGAAGGGGTGGGGCTGTGCTCCTACCTGCTGATCGGCTTCTACTACCGCACCGTCGCCAACGGCAACGCCGCGATCAAGGCCTTCCTGGTCACGCGCGTCGGCGACGTGTTCATGGCCATCGGGCTGTTCACGCTGCTGTGGCAACTCGGCACGCTCGACATACAGGAGCTGCTCGCGCGCGCCCCGGGGCACTTCGCCAGCGGCGACCCGCTGATCGTCATGGCGACGCTGATGCTGCTGGGCGGCGCGGTCGGCAAGTCGGCGCAGCTGCCGCTGCAGACCTGGCTCGCGGACGCGATGGCCGGCCCGACGCCGGTCTCGGCGCTGATCCACGCCGCCACGATGGTGACCGCGGGCGTCTACCTGATCGCCCGCACGCACGGCCTGTTCGAGCTCGCGCCGGACGTGCTGGAACTGGTCGGCGCGGTGGGCGCCGTGACGCTGCTGATCGCCGGGCTCTGCGCCGTGGTGCAGACCGACATCAAGCGCGTGCTGGCCTACTCGACGATGAGCCAGATCGGCTACATGTTTCTCGCGCTCGGGGCCGGCGCGTATTCGGCCGCGATCTTCCACCTGATGACGCACGCCTTCTTCAAGGCGCTGCTGTTCCTCGCCGCCGGCGCCGTGATCGTCGCCTGCCACCACGAGCAGAACATCTTCCGCATGGGCGGCCTGCGCAAGCGCCTGCCGCTCGAATACGCGAGCTTCCTCGTGGGCGGCGGCGCGCTGTGCGCCCTGCCCTTCGTGACGGCGGGATTCTTCTCGAAAGACGAGATCCTCTGGGCCGAGTACACCACCGGGCACCAGTTCCTGTTCCTGGCCGGGGTGGCGGGCGCGTTCCTGACCTCGCTCTACACCTTCCGCCTGATCTTCACGGTATTCCACGGCGAGCAGCGCACCGAGGCGCACGCCGGCCGCGGCCTCGCCTACGGCGTGCCGCTGCTCGCGCTGCTCGTGCTGTCCACCGGCCTCGGCGCGATGATCCATCCGCCGCTCGCCGAGGTCCTGCCGGTGCTCAAGGGGCAGGCCGCGGAGGGCGAGCGCCACTTCGTGGAAATCCTCTCGGCCGCCATCGGCATCGCGGGCATCGCGATCGCGGCAGTGCTGTTCCTCGGCAAGCGCACCCTCGTCACCGGGCTCGCGCAGAGCGGCGTCGGACGCTTCGTCGGCAACTGGTGGCTGAACGCCTTCGGCTTCGACGCGCTGTACAACGCGCTGTTCGTGCGCCCGTTCCTCTTCCTCGCCCGTCCCGGGCGCCGCGACGCGCTCGACGGCACGATCGACCTGGTGCCCGTCGCCGTGCGCGGGCTGAACCGCCTGGCGGTGCTGCCGCAGACCGGAAGGCTGCGCTGGTACGTGGCCTCGATCGCGCTGGGCGCGGTGCTGGTGCTGGGCGTCGTCGTGATCAACCTCGTCTAAGGAAACGCTCGGCCCATGCTGCTCGCCTGGCTGATACTCATCCCGATCGTAGGCGGCCTGCTGTGCTGGCAGACCGACCGCTTCGGCAACCTGCCGCGCTGGATCGCGCTCGGCTCGATGACGGCCGTCTTCGCGCTGTCGCTGGAGCTCTGGGCCACCGGCGACTACAGCCTCGCGCACGGCATCCACGACGCGCCGCACTGGCAGATGGAATTCGCCGTGCCGTGGATACCCAGCCTCGGCATCAGCATCCACCTCGGCGTCGACGGCCTGTCGCTCGCGCTCGTCGTGCTCACGGGCTTCCTCGGCATGCTGTCGGTGCTGTGCTCGTGGAGCGAGATCCAGCGCCGCACCGGCTTCTTCCACCTGAACCTGCTGTGGATCCTGGGCGGCGTGATCGGCGTGTTCCTCGCGCTCGACCTGTTCCTGTTCTTCCTGTTCTGGGAAATGATGCTGGTGCCGATGTACTTCCTGATCGCGCTGTGGGGACACCGCGCCGCGAGCAGCAAGTCGCGCATCTCGGCGGCGACCAAGTTCTTCATCTACACCCAGGCCTCGGGCCTGGTGATGCTGCTGTCGATCCTCGGCCTGGCCTTCGCGCACTTCGACGCCACCGGCGTGCTCAGCTTCGACTACGCGACGCTGCGCGGCACGCCGATGTCCGCCACGCTGGAGTTCGTGCTGATGCTCGGCTTCTTCATCGCCTTCGCGGTCAAGCTGCCGATCGTGCCGCTGCACGGGTGGCTGCCCGACGCGCACTCGCAGGCGCCCACGGCCGGCTCCGTCGACCTGGCCGGGCTGCTGCTGAAGACCGCGGGCTACGGCCTGCTGCGCTTCGGCCTGCCCTTCTTCCCGAACGCCTCCGAGGCCTTCGCGCCGGTCGCGATGTGGCTCGGCATCGCCGGCATTTTCTACGCCGCCGTGCTGGCCTTCGCGCAGACCGACATCAAGCGCCTGGTCGCCTACACCTCGATCTCGCACATGGGCTACGTGCTGGTCGGCATCTTCGCCGGCGGCGAGATGGCGCTGAAGGGGGCCGTCGTGCAGATGATCGCGCACGGCCTGTCGGCCGCCGCGCTGTTCATCCTCTGCGGCCAGCTCTACGAGCGGCTGCACACCCGCGACATGCGCGAGATGGGCGGCCTGTGGGCGCGCCTGCCGTGGCTGCCGCCGCTGGCGCTGTTCTTCGCGGCGGCCTCGCTCGGGCTGCCGGGAACCGGCAATTTCGTCGGCGAGTTCCTGATCCTCGCCGGCAGCTTCGCCACGGCGCCGGTGATCGTGGTGCTGGCGACGGCGGGCCTCGTGCTCGCCTCGGCCTACTCGCTGGCGATGGTCCACCGCAGCATGTTCGGGCCAGCGCGCTCCGACGCGCCGATCGCCGCCGCGTCGGCGCGTGAAGTGCTCATGCTGCTCAGCGTCGCGGCATGCATCGTGACCCTCGGCCTCTATCCCCAGCCGGTGCTCGACCTCGCCGAGCGCCCGGTAGCGCTGGTGCAGCAGTATTACGCACCGGCATCGAGCCAAACCGGAGCCGCCGCCCCATGACGATAGGACCCACTGAACTGCTCGCGCTCTCGCCGCTGCTGGTCACGGTGGCGACCGCGGTCGCCGTGATGCTGTCGGTCGCCTGGCGCCGCCACCACTTCGTCAACGCCACGCTCACCGTGGTGGGCCTCAACGCGGCGCTGCTGGCGACCTTCATCACCGACCGGCAGCTGCCCGACGCGATGGCCGTCACCGGACTGCTGGTCCACGACGGCTATTCGCTGTTCGGCACCGCCGCGGTGCTGCTGTCCACGCTCGGCTGCGCGACGCTGGTGCAGGCCTACATCGAGGGCGTGAACGACAACCGCGAAGAGATGTACCTGATGCTGCTGATCGCGGCGGCCGGTGCGATCGTGCTGGTCGGCGCGCAGCACATGGTGTCGTTCCTGATCGGTCTCGAGCTGATGTCGATCCCGCTCTACGGCATGGTCGGCTACATCTTCCGCGACAAGCGCTCGCTGGAGGCCAGCATCAAGTACATGGTGCTCTCGGCCGCGGCCTCGACGTTCCTGCTGTTCGGCATGGCGCTGGTCTACGCGCAGACCGGCTCGCTCGCCTTCGCCTCGCTCGCTACTGCCGTGCAGCTCGGCGCGCCCCTGGTCGTCACCGGGCTCGCGATGATGCTGGTCGGGATCGCCTTCAAGCTGTCGCTGGCGCCTTTCCACCTGTGGACCCCGGACGTCTACCACGGCGCGCCGGCGCCGGTCGGCGCCTTCCTCGCCACGGTGACCAAGATCGCCGTGCTGCTGGTGCTGCTGCGCTGGTGGAACGCGCTGGGGCTCGGCCAGACGGCGGTGTTCACCACGCTGCTGGCTGGCCTCGCGGCGCTGTCGATCCTGGTCGGCAACCTGCTGGCCCTGCAGCAGGCCAACGTGAAGCGCCTGCTCGGCTATTCCTCCATCGCGCACTTCGGTTACGTGCTGGTGGCGATCATCGCCGGCAACGAATTCACCGCCGACACCGTGAAGGTCTACCTGCTGACCTACATGGCCGCCACGCTCGGCGCCTTCGGCGTGCTGACCTTGCTGTCCTCGCCGTACCGCGGCGACGACGCGCAGGGTCTCGCGGACCTGCGCGGCCTGTTCTGGCAGCGCCCCCTGCTCGCCGCCGTGATGACGCTGTCGGTGCTGTCGCTGGCCGGCGTGCCGCTCACCGCGGGTTTCATCGCGAAGTTCTACGTGATCGCGACCGGCGTGAAGGCAGGGCTGTGGTGGCTGATCGCGGCCCTGGTGCTGGGCAGCGCGATCGGGATCTACTTCTACCTGCGCGTCATGGTGACGCTGTTCCTGGCCACTCCCGGCAGGCGGCGCCTCGACGCCGCGCGCGACTGGGGCCAGCGCTCGGGCGGCGTCATGACGGTGATGCTCGCGCTGTTCACGCTGGCCGTCGGCCTGTATCCGCAGCCCCTGATCGACCTGCTGCGCTAGGACGTGGGTCGGGCTTCAGCCCGATCCACGGAAAGGCTCAATAGCGGCCGGTGATGTAGCTCTCCAGCTGCTCGATGTGGTTGCGCTGCTGCGTGATCATGTGCATCACCACGTCGCCGATGGTCACCATCCCCACGAGCTCGCCGTCGTCCATGACCGGGAGGTGACGGATGCGCCGCTCCGTCATGAGCTCCATGCATTCCTCGATCGACTGCTCCGGGCGCACCGTGATCAGCGGCGTCGACATCAGCTCGCTCACCAGCGTCTTGTGCGCCCGGCGCCCGCGGATGATGCCCTTGCGCGCATAGTCGCGCTCCGAGAACATCCCGACCGGCCGTCCCTCGTCGACCACCACCAGCGCGCCGATCTGGTGGCTCGCCAGCAGCGTGACCGCCGCGTAGACCGTGAGCGAGGCGTCGACGGTGCGCACGCCGGAAGGTTTGGCTGCCAGGATCTGGGTCACATTGAGCATGGAATGCCTCGTTGCCGCAGGAGGGGAACGTGGCAGGTATCATGACCCATACGGTTCGGGGGTGACAAGGACGCGACCGCCCGCGGTGCGCCGCCGGTGCCGGGGCGCGGTTTCGCCCGGTTACGACGCCGCGGCGGGCGCCGCCTGTGCGCCGCGGACCAGCCTCCCCGGCAGCGCGCCGGTCGCCTCGTCCGCGCGCCGCACCGTCACGCCGCTCACGATGGTCGCGACGTAGCCGCGCGCACCCTGCACCATGCGTCGGCCGCCCGCCGGCAGGTCGTAGTGCACGCGCGGCGGCTCGAGCGCGAGACGCGCGAAGTCGATCAGGTTGAGGTCGGCCTTGTAGCCGGCCGCCACCACGCCGCGATCGCGCAGCCCGACCGCGTGCGCGGTGCGCTGCGTGAGGCCGTGCACCACCTCGGGCAGCGACAGGCGCTCGCCGCGCGTGCGATCACGCACCCAGTACTGCAGCATGTAGGTCGGCAGGCTGGCGTCGCACAGGAAGCCCAGGTGCGCGCCGCCGTCGCCGAGACCGTAGATCGCGTGCGGGTGGCGCATCATCGTGAGCAGGTCATCCAGCGAATTGCCCCAGAAGTTCACCGTGGGCGCCATCAGCACGGCCTGCCCGTCCTGCTCCAGCATCAGGTCGTAGGCCATCTCCGCGGGCGAGACGCCGCGACGCGCGGCCAGGGCCGCGACGCTGCCCTCGGGACCCGGCTCGTAGAACGGATGCTCGCCCAGCGGGTACATCGCCGACCACAGCCTGAGCAGGGACTCCCCCGGGAATCCCGAGGATTCGGGCTCCTCGCCGACGATGCGCGCGCGGATCTCCGGGCGCCTGAGCTGCGCGCGGCGTTCGGCCACCGGCAGGCCCGCCAGCGCCTTGAAGCCCGGCGTGTGGCTGAAGGGGTTGAAGCTCAGCTCGAAGCCCAGGTTCAGCCCGATGGGCCGGCCGCTCACCTGTGCCTTCACGTCCAGCCCGTCGGCGTTGCACTGCTCGATCCAGGCCAGCACGTCGCGCCACTTCTGCGGCGCGTGGTGCCACTGCATCAGCGACACCGACAGCGGCCGGCCGGAGCGCTCGACCACGCGGCGCAGCATCGGCAGTTCGGTGTCGATGTCCGTGAAGTCCGAGACCAGCTGCAGCACGCCGCGGCCCTTCGCCCCGAGCGCGGCGCCGATGGCCGCGAGCTCGTCCTCGGCCGCCGTCAGCGTGGGCACCGGCAGCCCGTCGCTCGCGCGGTGGTTGATCGTGCGCGAGGTGCCGAAGCCGAGCGCGCCGGCCTCGATCGCCTCCCCGGCGAGGCGCGCCATCAGCGCGCAGTCCGCGTCGGTGGCGGCCTCGCGCGCGACGGCGCGCTGCCCCATGGCGTAGACGCGCAGCGCGGCGTGCGGGACCTGGGTCGCGACGTCGCAGTCGTAGCGGCGCGCCGCCAGCGCATCGAGATACCCGGGGAAGCTCTCCCAGTTCCAGGGCAGGCCGGTGGTCAACACCACCTCGGGCAGGTCCTCGATGCCTTCCATCAACTTCACGAGCCGGTCACGGTCCGCCGGGCGGCAGGGCGCGAAACCGACGCCGCAGTTGCCGAGCAGCGCCGTCGTGACGCCGTGCGCGGTCGAGGGCTGCAGGCGGTTCTCCCAGGTGACCTGCCCGTCGTAGTGGGTGTGGATGTCGACGAAGCCCGGCGTCACCAGCAGGCCGTCGGCGTCGATCTCCTCGGCGCCGCGCGCGCGCAGGGCCGCGCCCACCGCGGCGATGCGTCCGTTGGTGACCGCGACGTCGCCGCGGAAGGGCTCCGCACCGGTGCCGTCGACGATGGTGCCGCCGCGGATCACCAGGTCTGCCGTCTCGCTCATTCGACGTCTCCCGAATCGATGGAATTGCCGCGGGTGCGCATCCGGACAGCCGTCCGGCTGAAGCCGGACCTACGAAAGCCCCGTGGGTCCGAATTCATTCGGACACGCGTCCGGGCGGAGGCCGTCCTCGGCGGGAATGCCGGGCTGCGCGATGCCGTACAGCTCGGCGCAGTTGTCACCGAGTATCCACGCCTTCTGCTGTTCCGTCAGGTGTCGCGTCTGCCCGAGCAGCAGCTCGCGGCTCCACGGCCAGGTCGAGTCGCTGTGCGG
>CAYXJM010000008.1:2555-22060 GCA_964465455.1 uncultured Klebsiella sp. | reverse complement strand
CTCGTATAGCTCGGCACGCGCCGCGCGCGCGGCGATCGCGCCTCTCACGTCGGAGCCGCCGCGCGAGAAGGTGCGCACGTTGCCCTCGGCATCGCGCCCGTAGAAGCCCGGCACCACGTAGCGGGCCTCGGGATCCGCGAGGCGCGCGCCCAGCTGCGCGTAGCTCTCGGGCTCGACGATCCCCTGCGGCCCGATCACGATGCACTCGACCGGGTCCACGAACTCGGCATCCAGGTAGGCCGCGAGCAGCCGGCCGCAGAAGTGCTCGCCGCGCGAGGCGGCGTAATCGGCGCTGACGCCGCGCACGAACTCCTCGCGCAGGCGCTCGAGCTGCGCCTCGATGCCGGTCGCGAGCCCCAGCTCGCGCTCGATGCCGGCGAAGCGGTCGACGATCTGCGCGAACGGCGAGGAGAAGTCGGCGTCGATGCTGGCCGCGTGGTGGCACAGGTAGAGCAGGTCCGTGATCTTGGCGTCGCGGGCATCGCGCTTGCCGGGCGCCGAGGGCACCACGATGCGCCGGCGCGGATCGGCCTCGACGATGGCGCGGACCTTGCGGAACTGCTCGGCGCTGGCGAGACTCGAGCCGCCGAACTTGCAGACGATGCGTGACTGGGCTTCGGGATGCATGGGTGTTTCCGTCCTGCGTGATGCTGGGGCCGGCGGCGCGGGGTGCCGGCGGCGCGCATTTTGGCACTCCGGCGCCGAAGCAACCAGTTCAATCTGCGTGCAGATTCAGCCCCCGCCGCCTCGCGCGGCGCGCTACATCGCGGCGAAGATCGCCGGCAGGTTCGGCTGCCCGTTGCTCGCGGTGAGGCCGCCGTCGGCCACCACGGTCGTGCCGGTGACGTAGCTCGCGTCGTCGCTGGCCAGGAACAGCGCCACGCGCGCGATCTCCCCGGGCTGGCCGGCGCGGCGCATCGGGATCGCCTCGGTCCAGGCCGCCGCGACGCGCTCCAGGCTCTTCGTCGCTTCCGTGAGCGGGGTGTCGATCCAGCCCGGGCAGACCGCGTTGCAGCGGATGCCGTCCGCGGCGTGGTCGAGCGCCACCGTGCGCGTGTAGTTGATCACCGCGGCCTTGGCGGCGTTGTAGGCGGCGAAACCGTAGTCGGCGCCGATGCCCGAGATCGAGGCGGTGTTCACGATGGCGCCGCCGCCGGCGCGCCTGAGCGCCGGGATCGCGGCCTTGCAGCCGTAGAACACGCCGTTCAGGTCGACCTCGATCACGTGCTTCCACTGCTCGACGCCGAGCGTGACGGAATCGCCGAAACTGCCGATGCCGGCGTTGTTGAACAGGATGTCGAGGCGCCCGAAATCGCGCTCGGCCGCGGCCACCAGCGCCTCCACGTCCTGCAGCCGCGCCACGTCGGTCACGAGGAAGATCGCGACCGTCTGCCGCGCCGCCGCGTTCAGCGCGTCGGCCAGCGCGCGACCCGCCTCCACGTTGAGGTCGCCGATCACCACCCGCGCGCCCTCGGCCACGAAGAGGCGCGCCGCCGCGGCCCCGATGCCCGAAGCCCCGCCGGTGATCACCGCCACCTTGCCGCCCAGCTTTCCGTCCTGTGCACCGTTCATGATTCGCGTCTCGTCAGGGAGTTGGAGATTCCGCGGCCGCGCCGGCGGCGGCCACCGGCCGCCTGAAGCTCAGCCGCACGACCCGCCCCTGCGCGCCTTCCATCTGGTAGTACGGCAGGTTCGAGGTGGTGGTCCACACGTTGCCCTCGGCGTCCACCTCGAGCTCGCGCGTGAACGCGACGCGGCTCGGCAGCAGGTAGGTGCTGAAGCGCTCCGTGCGCGGATCGAAGTGGATCAGCGTGTCGGAGTTGGTGCCGCAGAGCCAGACCGTGTCGTCGCGGTGGTCGATGGCGAGCGCGTAGACCATGTCGCCGGGCCCGGTGGGCAGCCGGTACTCGCGGAACTCGCGGCTCACCGGGTCGAAGCGGAAGAACTTGCCCTCGAAGTACGACGGCACCCACAGCACGCCCCGGCTGTCGATGCGAAAGCGCCTGGGCGCCGGGAACGGCGTGTCGATCATCTCGATCGCGCCGGTGGCCGGCGTGATCACGCCGAGGCGGCTGTTGTTGAACTGCGAGAACCACACCCGGCCGTCGGGCGCGACGTCGATGCCGTAGGGCACCGGGTTGATCTCGGGGTCGGCGACCACGGAGCGGCCCTTCACGTTGAAGGTGTTCGCGGCCCAGATGATCGGCCCCATCGCGCGCGCCATCAGCCACTGGCTCCAGTTGCGCGTCGGCAGGTCGAACACCTCGAAGGACTCCGCGTCCGGGTCGAAGCGCGCCACGTGGTTCGTCATGCTCGCCGTGTACCAGATGTCGCCGTTGGCGTCGAAGCGCAGCGTGTGCGGGTACTTCACGCGGTCGGGGTGGTCGAAAGTGCGGAACTGCTCGCTGACCGGGTCGAAGCTCGCCAGCCCCCTGCCCACGCTGAGCGTCATCCACAGCGTGCCGTCGGGCGCGACCTGGATGCTGTGCGGCGCCACCGTCGGCGTGTGGTGCGTGTAGCGGCGTCCGCGCTCGGCCAGGATGCCGAGGATGCCGCCCTCGCGGAGCTCCCCGGTCGGCACGTCCCAGACCTTGCGCTCGTTGCTGCGCGGGTCGAGGCGGTAGAGCTTGTCGCCGATCCAGTCCACCGCGTACAGGCGCCCGTCGTGCCCGAGCACGCCGTCGTGCAGGAAGGACGTCTGCTCGCCCACGTCCCACTCGTCGATCACGGCCTCCGCGGCGGCGGGGTCCAGCACCGGCGGCTGGTCGGGGAAGCTCTCCAGCGCGCGCGCGTTCCAGTCCCAGGCGGCGTTCAGCACGCGCGGCGCCTCGTCGTAGAGCTCCTGCGTCATCACGGCGCCGAACTCGGCCATCATGTCGAAGATGCCGTGCCAGTCCTTGTCGCTGCGCACGATGCGCGTGGTGCTCGAGCCCTGCTGGTGGCACATCAGGCACTGGATCGCGAACTGCGCGGCGAGCGCGGGCGAGGAGAAGTGCGCGCCGGCGTACCAGTCGCTGGCGGGCAGGTCGTGTATCCACAGCGATTTCGGCAGCGCCTTCAGCGTCACGCCGCGCTCGAGCGCGGTGTCGGCCGCGAGCTCGATGCCGCTCTCCTCGACGGTGCCGAAACCGAGCCGGCGCGCGCGGAAGCGGTAGTGCCCCGGCGCCAGCCCGTCCACGCGGTAGCGGCCCCCGGCGTCGGCGTAGACGGTCGTGCTGCGCTGCAGGCCGACGTGGGTCAGCGTGACCTGGGCCAGCGGCACCGCGGCGCCCTGCTCGCCGCTGACGGTGCCGCTGACGGTGGCGGCGTGGACCGGCAGGGCGCCGGCCAACCCGAGGCACATCGCCGCAAACGAACGCCAGAACATGTGCAGTCCTCCCCGGGTGGCGCCGTCACCTTGGCAGCGTGCCGGGCGCAGTCAACGCGCCGGCGAGCTGCGCGGCGAGTTCCTCGAGCGTCCACGTCTCGCCGCCGCGGTGGTCCTTGTACGCGAGGAACTGCTCCTGCAGCCCGGTGAAGAGCCCGACGTAGCCGCCGGCCACGGAAAAGAGCTTGCCGTTGACGTCCCGCGCGAGATCGCTGGCCAGGAAGGCGTAGGCAGGCGCCAGGAACTTCGCCGGCACCGGGTTCAGCGCGGCGTCGCGCATCCTGTCGTCGAGGATGCCGCGCGCGTTCAGCGAGGCGATCAGCGCCGCGTATTCCGGCCCGGTGGAGAGCCGGCTCTCCGCGCCGGGGCAGACCACGTTGCAGCGCACGCCGTGCCCGGCGAGTTCGCGCGCCATCGCCCAGCTGAGGCTCAGCGTGCCGCCCTTGCCGGCGGCGTAGCCGGTGCCGCCGAAGACGCCGAGCAGCGCGTGCGAGGCGGTGTTGACGATCGCGCCGCGCTTGCGCGCGGCCATCAGCGGCGCGGCGTGGCGGCAGGTGTTGAAGGTGCCGTGCAGGTGCACGTCGATCTGGCGGCGCCAGTCGGCCGGATCGATGTCCAGGATCGAGCTGCCGGGGGGCTCCGCGATGCCCGCGACGTTGACCAGGATGTCGATGGCGCCGAACTCGCGCACGCAGTCCGCGACCAGGCTGCCGGCGAAGTCGTAGTCCGCGACGGACCCGAGGCGGCCGATGGCCCGCCCGCCCGCGTCCGTGATTTCAGCCACCGTTTCCTCGAGCGCCACGGCGCTCGAGGAGCTGTTGAGGACGACGCTGGCGCCGTGGCGGGCGAGTTCCAGCGCGACGGCCTTGCCGATGCCCATGCTGGAACCGGTGACAACGGCGCTGCGGCCGGCGAGATGCTGCATGCGGGTGGAACTTCCGGATTATTGCTGGGTGCCTTGCGGCGCGTTGAACTCTACCGGCTGCCGCGCGACGGTGTCAAAAAAGCCCAAGCGATCCGCACGGGCCGCCCGACCGTATGCCCCGCATGCGCGCGCTGCTGCTAGCATGCGCGCGGGTTGCCGCAGCAAAACACCGGAGGAGCGCACCGTGGATCCCCTCAGCCAGGCCGTACTGGGCGCCGCCGCCGCGCAGACCGGCGCCCGCGCGCGCGAGCTGCGCGTCGCCGCCGTCGTGGGCATGCTCGGCGGCATGGCGCCCGACCTCGACGTGCTGATCCGCTCCTCGCGCGACCCGCTGCTGTTCCTCGAATACCACCGCCAGTTCACCCACGCGCTGGCCTTCATCCCGGTGGGGAGCCTCGTGGTCGCGGCGGCGCTGCACTGGCTGTTCGCGCGGCGCTACCTGCCCTTCCACCGCACCTGGCTCTACGCGGCGCTGGGCTACGCCACGCACGGCCTGCTCGACGCCTGCACCACCTACGGCACCATGCTGCTGTGGCCCTTCTCGGACGCGCGCATCGCGTGGAACCTGGTGTCGGTGATCGACCCGGCCTTCACGCTGCCGCTGCTCGGGCTGGTGGCCTGGGCCGGCGCACGGCACTGGCGCACGGCGGCCGTGCTCGGTCTCGCCTGGGCGCTCGCCTACCCCGCGCTCGGGCTGCTGCAGCGCGAGCGCGCGCAGGCGGTGGGCATGGAGCAGGCGCTGGCGCGCGGACACGCGCCGCTGCGTCTCGAGGCCAAGCCGAGCTTCGCGAACATCCTGCTGTGGAAGGTCGTCTACCAGACGGAGGAGCACTTCCACGTCGACACGGTGCGCGCGGGCTTCACGACCCGCTTCTACCCGGGCGAGTCGGTGCCGGTGCTCGATGCGCGGCGCCACCTCGCGTGGCTCTCCCCCGACAGCCAGCAGGCCCGCGACGTGGAGCGCTTCCGCTGGTTCTCCAACGACTACCTCGCGCCGCACCCCGAGGATCCGCTGCAGGTGATCGACATGCGCTTCTCGATCGTGCCGAACCGGATCGATCCGCTGTGGACGATCCGCCTCGACCCGCGCAAGCGCGCGCACGAGCACGTCGAGTACCTGGTCTCGCGCGAGGCCGGCGAGGGCCGCGTGCAACAGTTCCTGCAGATGCTGCGCGGCGGCTGAGGCGGCCGCGGGCGCTCAGTCCGCGTGGGTCTCGACGAGCTCGATGTGGTAGCCGTCGGGGTCGCGGATGAACGCCACCGTCACCGGCCACTGCTCGAGCCGCATCGGCGGCGCGCCCGCGTCCGCGCCGGCGGCGAGCGCCCGCTCGTACAGGCCCGCGCAATCGTCGGTGTTCAGGTAGAACTTCCACAGCGCGCTGCCGTGGTCGATCGGCCCGCGGTGCTCGTGCTGGCGCGCGAGCTGGATGCGCCCGCCCCCGTCGCCTGCGAGCACCACCTCGCTCACGTTCGGCATCTCGATGCGGTGCGTCACCGTGAGGCCGAGCGCCTGCTCGTAGAAGCGCACGGAGCGCTCCAGGTCGCTCACGTTGATGCAGAACTGGTCGAGGCTGGTCTTCATGTGTCGTTCTCCCTTGGTCAGATGTCGGGCGTAGGTTCGGCTTCAGCCGAACAACGCCAATGTCGGGCTGAAGCCCGACCTACCGGCGCCGGGCGCGCGATCGTGCCGGCAGCCCGCGTCAATGCGCGGCGCGGAACAGGCTCTTCTCGGGCCCGATGCGCGCCGCGATCGGCGCCAGCGCCGCGCGGTCGAAGCCGTAGAAGTCCGCCGCGTTGCCGCCGAGCATCGCCTCGATCTCGGCATCCGGCACGCCCTGGAACACCTCGACCATCATCTGGCGCGTCAGCGGCCAGGTGCCCTCCGGGTGCGGGTAGTCGCTGCCCCACATGATCGTCTGCAGGCCGATCTGGTGGCGCATCTCCGCCTCGCGCCGCGACATCGCCGAACTGCCGACGCGCACGTTGCGCCGGAAGTACTCGCTCGGCTTCAGGCGCAGGTGCTGCTTGTAGCCGGTGCCGAGCTTGGCCGAGAAGTGGTGGTCGCCGAAGCGCTGGTCCATCAGCGCGAGCAGCTCCGGCACCCAGATCGTGCTGCCCTCGGTGATCGCGACCTTCAGCCGCGGATGACGCTCGAACACGCCGCCCCAGATCATGAACACCAGCGGGCGCGTCAGCCACCACGCGACCTCGGTCACGTAGATGCCGAGCGCGCCGGGCAGCGGCACGGGCGGCTCGGCGCCGGCCTGCGGGCCGAAGATCGCCGTGCCGAAGTACTCCTGCATCGGCGCCGCGCCCGAGTGGAAGTGCACCACCATCTCCAGTTCCTCGCAGGCGCTCCACAGCGGCTCGTACTTCGGGTGGTGGTAGGGATCCTGCCCGGTGAACATGTGCGGCAGCATGATGCCGCGCAGCCCGTGCGCCCGCGCCCAGCGCACCTCCTTCACCGCCTCGTCCACGCCCCAGAACGGCGTGACCGAGGCCAGCCCGAAGCGGCGCAGCGGGCACTGGGCGACGAACTCCGCCATCCAGCGGTTGTGGGCGCGGGCGCCCGCCCACTGCAGTTCCGGCACCACGCCGACCGGCTGCAGCCCGAGGTCGCCGCCGAAGGGCGGCGAGTTCGACTCGGTCAGCCCGTCGACGAACAGGATCTCGGCGGCCACGCCGTCGGCGTCGAGGATCTCGTTGCGCCGGTCGCTGTCCCACGCGCCGGCCAGGCCATGGGCCTTGTCCTGGCCCCAGCGGATCGTCTCCTGGCGCATCTCGAGCATCTCGCCGGCCTGCTCCAGCGCGGCCATGCGCGCGGCGTGCTGCACGTCGAACTCGGCGCGGTACTGCGGATCGAGGTAGTCGCGGTACACCTCCGGGCGCGGCCCGGCGTGACCGTCGGAGGAAATGACGAGGTAGCGGTCCATGGCTGTGCTCCCGGGGTGGCGGCTCAGGCGGTGGCGGTCTCGCCGCGGATCGCGGCGAGCGTGGGACCGACGCGCCCGGCAATGGACTGCATCGCGTCGAGGTCGAAGCCGTAGACCCTGGCGGCGTTCAGGCCGAGCATGGCGCGGATCTCGTGCTCCGGGTAGTCGCCAAAGGTGGCCTGCAGCGCCGGCAGCGAATCCGGCCAGGTGCCCTCGAGGTGCGGGTAGTCCGAGCCCCACATCAGCCGGTCGACGCCGATCTCGTGGCGGAAGCGTCCCTCGTGCGCGGGCATGAACGAGGCGCCGATGTAGCAGTTGCGCGCGAAGTACTCCGCGGGCGAGAGCGACAGGCCCTTGCTGAAGTGGCGGAAGATCGGGTTCTCGGCCTTGAAGGCGAGCACGCGCAGCTTCTCCACGACCCAGCCCACGCCGGCCTCGGTCAGCACGTATTTGAGCCGCGGGTGGCGCTCGAAGACGCCGGACCACATCAGCGCGGTGAACGGCCGTTGCGCCCACATGTCGACCTCGCTGATGAACATCGCGGTGGCCGCGGGCACGTCGCCGTAGTCCGGCGACCAGCCCGAATGCGACTGCAGCGGCATGTCCAGTTCCTCGCACACGGCCCACAGCGGCTCGTAGCGCGGGTGGTGGTAGAACGGGTGCCGGCCGGTGCTGGTCGGCAGCAGCACGCCGCCCCACAGCCCCATGTCCCTGGCCGCGCGGATCTCCGCGACCGAGGCCGCGATGTCCTCGACGTCGATCAGCGCCACGCCCGCGTGGCGGCGAGGGTTCGTGCGGCAGAGATCGGCGAGCCAGCGGTTGTAGGCCTGGCAGCCGGCGAAGCTCTGCTCGGGCGTCACCGGGTAGCGGTACTGCATGAGCCCCGCGCCGAAGGGCGCCATCTGCGGGAAGATCACCTCGCCGGCGATGCCGTCCGCGTCGAGCTCCTGCGTGCGCACCGCGGCGTCGAACTCGCCGCGCCGCGGGGCGAACGGGCTGCTGGCGTCGCTCAGCATGCCGAGGATGTCGCGGTCACTGAGCCGCGTGCCCGGGTCCGAGAAGGCGCGCATGCGCCCGCCGCCCTCGCCGGCGTGCCCGGCGTAGGCCTCGACGGCCTCCTGGTCGAAGAAGGTGCCGGCGCGCGAGTACATCTCGCGCGCGTAGGCCAGCCACCACGCGTCGGCCGCCTCGTGGTACTTCGCCGGCATGTAGTCCTTGTAGGTCGCCGGCAGCGCGCCGGCGTGACAGTCCGAGCTGATGACGACGACGCGTGACATCTCAGTCGAGCCCCATGTGCTGCAGTTCGATCGGGCACTCGCCGCGCGCGAGCTTGCGCGCGCGCTCGACCAGCGTGGCCTCCATCGATTCGCGCCCGATCATGATCACGAAATCCCCGTTGCGGATGCCGGCGAGCGCGAACTGCGCGAGCTCGTCGAGGTCCTGCACCGGCATGTCGAAGCCGGCCTTGCGCGCGCCTTCCATGAAGTCGTCGAAGGTGGTCTCGCGCGCGGGATCGACGGCCTGCCGGCGCGCGAGCGCCGCGGGGCGGTTGCGCTTCGTGGTCCAGATGCCCGTGTTCAGCATGCCGCCCGAGGGGTAGAAGATCGCCGCGCGCAGCTTCGTGCCGCGGCCCGCGAGCTGCGCCGCGAGGCACTCGGTCATGATCGACACCGCCGCCTTGCTGGAGGCGTAGACGACCTGCTGCGCGAGCGGCGAGATGCCGCCGTCACCGGAGGAGGTGTTCATCACGAAACCTTCCTCGCCGGAGGCGATCATGCGCGGCACGAAGGCCTGCACGCCGTGCGCGACGCCGTTGACGTTGACGCCGTGCACCCACTGGAAGTCCGAGGGCTCGGTCTCCCACAGGTCGAGGTTGGGCGCCGAGACGCCGGCGTTGTTGCAGAGGACGTGGCAGGCGCCGTGCAGGGCGAACACCCGGTCGGCGAGCGCGTTCACCGAGGCCGGGTCCGACACGTCCGTCACCACGCCCGAGATCTCACCGCCGAGCTCCTGCGTCGCCGCCCGCAGCGCGCGTTCCTCCACGTCGGCGATCACGACCTTCATGCCCTCGCCCAGGAAGGCCTTCGCGAGCGCCTTGCCGATGCCGCTCGCCCCGCCGGTCACGACCGCCACGCGGCCCCGGAATTCCTTCATCGCCTCGTACCTCGTCGTGGTCGACCCGCCATGCCGGACACGCTATCGGCATCGGCGCGACAAGACAATTTACAGAACGCTAACAATCGGGCGCGTGCAGCACCTGCTCCACGTAGAGCCGCAGGCAGTTCCAGGCGCGCGCCAGCGGCACGCCACCGGCCAGCGGGTGCAGGATCACCGCGTAGTCGCCGTCGGCGGCGCGGATGCGCGCGAGGCACTCGGCGGGCGTCAGGATCTCGTACAAGCGCTGCTCGCGCAGGCGCTCGAGCGTCAGGTCCGCGGAGGCGAAGGGCCGCTCCACGCCCTCGCGGCCCCAGCTGCCGTACTCGGCCGCCTCCGCGAGCAGGCAAGGCCCGATCTCCTGCCAGGCACGCTCGGGATCCTCGTCGAGGAACACCAGGCTGGTGCCCTCGCGCGGCCAGTCGACGTGGCCGGTGTTGCCGTGGCGCGCGAGCTCCTGCTCGTAGATCGCGACCAGCTCGGGCAGGTGCGCCGGCGGGTAGTAGGGCAGGCCGAAGCGCGCGGCGCGCCGCGCCGCCGCCGCGCTCATGCCGCCGTAGGCGAGCGGCGGGAACGGCCGCGTCTGCGGCACCGGGGTCACGCGCACCATGCGCCCCCGGTACTCGAACGGCTCGCCGCGCCAGGCCTGCAGCAGCGTCTGCAGGATGAAGTCGGTGTTCTCGCCGCGGCGCGACCAGTCGCGGTCCAGCGCGTGGTACTCGATCGGCCGGTAGCCCTGTCCCGCCACGATGCTGACGCGCCCGTTGCTCGCGAGATCGAGGATCGCGATGTCCTCGGCGAGGCGGATCGGGTCGTAGAGCGTGACCAGCAGCGCGCAGACGCGGATCCGGATCCGCTCGGTGCGCGCGGCGACGGCCCCGGCCAGCACCAGCGGCGAGGACAGCCAGCCGACCTCGGCGCAGTGGTGCTCCTCGAGGTTCACGATGCTGAAACCGTGGCGATCGGCGAAGGCGGCCATCTCGATCGCCGCGCGGTAGCGCTCGCCCTCGGTCTCGCCGGCCGGCGCCGGGCCGGTCATGTTGATGCGCAGCGTCGTGATCGCCTTCACGTGCATTCCTTCCTTCAGGCGCCGATCTTCACCGGGAACGCCCGGTAGTAGAACTCGAGCTGTCCGCGCACGGCGTCGGGGTCGATGCCGAAATCCGCCTTCATGTCGTAGACGATGCGGCCGTGCTTGCCGCGCGGGTTCTCGTGCATGTAGCGGCTCATCGCGCCGCGCACCTCCGGCGTCATCGGGTGGCCGGCCATCGCGTAGATGCGCTCGACCATCGCCACGTCGTCGGCCATGAACTCGTGGAACAGCACGTCGAGCGACTGCCCGGGCGGCAGCAGGTGGCGCGTCGCGACCAGCGTGCGCAGGCGCAGCACGATGCGCGCGCGGATGGTCTCGCCGAGCTCCGCGGGACGCACCGGATCGCGGCTCAGGCGCGCGGCGTAGGCGACCATGGTCATCATCGAGGCCATCACGGAGACGGGATCGCGGTGCGTGACCACCACGCGCGCGTCGGGAAACGCGTTGATCAGCGGCGCGAGCTGCTCCAGGTGCTGGGGCGACTTCAGCACCCAGCGCTCCGGGCCGCGCAGCCACTGCAGCGCCTTGAGGCAGCGCTTCAGGAACTCGTAGTGCGGGGTCTGGTCGTGCGCGAGGTAGTACTCCGTCCAGCGCGGCAGCTGCGCCATGGTGTCGAAGAGCGCCGTGGAGAAATCCATCGCCAGCAGCTCGATCTCCTCGTGGATGTGGAACGGATGCATGTCGTGCATCGCGTTGAAGAGCGGCAGGATCTCCTCGCGCATCGCGAGCTCCTCGCGGCAGCGCCCGATGCGCGGGTCTTCCGCGCCCGGCGCCGCGCGCTCGCCGGCGCGCGGGATGGGCTCCAGCGATTCCCAGTACTGCAGCGAGCGCAGGCGCGTATCGGCCGAGATCAGGTTCAGCAGGTGCGTGGTGCCCGAGCGCGGCAGGCCGGTGATCACCAGCGGCGCGCGGATCTCCACCGCTTCTATCTCCGGGTGATCGCGGTAGAGCTGCTCGAGGCGGCAGCGCTGCACCAGGTAGCGCACCAGCATGCCGAACTGCGTGAGGCGGCCCATCGCGCTGAGGTCGCGGTCCTCGTCGAGCGCGGCGCAGAGTACGCCGAGACGCTCGCTGAAACCCGGATCGTCGTAGAGCTCGATGCCGTCCAGCGCGGCGGCGGCCGCCTCGCGGACCGCCCCGACCGTGAACTGCACCGTCATGCCGCGCGTGGCGTCGATGATCTGCCGCGCCGTCGGCGAGAGCTCGGGACGGGCGAGATCGGTGATCCTGATGCCGGGGTCGGGTTGCATCGTGGCGTGCTCCGTGCCGTGGCGGACGATTCAGGCGCCCTGCGGCGCCGGCAGGCGCAGCATCGCCAGCAACAGGCCGGCGAGCAGCAGCATGGCCGCGAACAGCGCGAGCAGCGCGACGTAGCTGCCGGTGGCGTCGAACGTGACGCCCGACAGCGCGAAGCCGCCCGTGACCATGATCGTGGTGAGCGGGAGCATCGCCCCCATCACGCGCCCGTAACTGGCCAGACCGAAGACCTGGGGCAGCAGCGCGCCCCAGACCGGCACCGTGGCCCCGCTCGCGAGCCCGATACAGAAGACCGCGAGCATGATCATCGCGTAGGACGGCTGCAGCGCCAGGACGCAAACGCCCGCGAGCATCATCGCCACCGCGAACAGCAGCAGCAGCTTCTTGTCGAGCTTGTCCGCCGCGTAACCGAAGCCGAGCTTGCCGACGATGCCGGCCACGGGCGCCGCCATCAGCAGCGTGCCGGCATCGCCGGGTGCCAGCCCGGCGCTGACCACGTAGGGACTGAAGTTGGCCAGCACCGCCGAAATCACGCAGAACAGCACCCCGACCGGCAGGCCGATCAGCCAGTATTCGCGGCAGGCGAGGATCTCGCGAAAGCCCTGCGCGGCCGGCCCGGATGCGCCCGCGCCCCTGCCGCCCGCGGCCCCGGCGGCGGCGACGCCGCGCACCCCGAGCAGCAGCGCCGGCAGCAGTCCGAGCAGCACCGCGGCGCCGTAGGTCTGCAGCGTGGCGCGCCATCCGAACTGCTCCAGCAGGAACACGAAGAGCGGCGGCACCAGGAAGCCGCCGATCGACTGCCCGAGCGCCGCGATGCCCATCGCGCGCCCGCGGCTGGCCTCGAAGCGGCGCGCCAGCACCGGGTTGACCAGCAGCGGGCCGAGCAGGTTGTTGGCCACGGCCATGCACACCGCGAACACCGCCACGAAGGTCCAGATGCCGCCGGCGAGCGACAGCGCCAGCAGCCCGCCGCCGTAGACCAGCGCACCCGCCGCCATCAGCAGCCGCGGCGAGCGGCGATCGACCATGATCCCGGCGAGCGGCGCGAACAGGAACGACACCAGCGTCGAGGCGGTCATGCTGTGCATGACCTGCGTGCGGCTCGCGCCGAATTCCTCCTGCAGCGGCAGCACCAGGAAGCTGAACGAGTAGCTGTAGAAGCCGACCATGAACAGCTGCGCCAGCAGGGCGCCCCCCACGAGCGGCCACCCCGCGCCGATTCCGGCCGCCATCGCGACCTGCACACCTGGACCGGTCGTCATCGTCTGTCTCCGTTAGGGGCAGTCACGCGATGCTACCTGACGGGGCCGCGCCCCGCATCACCGATTCGCGCGCACGGCGGGAACGGACGCGTCCGCGGCACCGGGCGGCAGCGTGCCGCGAGGCACGCGCTCCTTGTTGACCGCGACGTAGATCTCGCGCAGGAAGCAGACCAGCCCGGCGATCAGCGCCAGCATCGACAGGACGAACAGGCCCGCGACGAAGGCCGCGATGCGCACGGTGACGAAGGCGCCGATGAACAGCGTCGCGATCACGGTGCAGACCAGCAGCGCGCACAGCGTGCACAGCGTGATCGCGCGGTTGATCCAGCGCTTGCGCTCCGCGAGGCGCAGCAGCTCCACCGCGGCGCTGGCCTCGCCCGGGTGGCGCGAGAGCTCCGGGCGCGACTCGAGCGAGCGCGAGCGGTCCACGATGCGCCCGAGCCGGTTGGCCAGCACGCCGAGGATCGAGCCGATGCCGGTCAGCAGGAACACCGGCGCCACCGACACCTGGATGACGTGCGAGAGCGCCGTGATGCTCGAATCGTTCAGTGGCAGCATGACCGCTCCCGCGGCGAATGACTGGCGCGCATTGAAGCCGATGCGCGCGGGCGCGACAAGCATCCGCCCAAATTCCGCCCGGTGCTGAGCACGACACCGGCAATTCCTCTTTCGACTAATCACCCCGCGCGCGCGGACCCTACAATCGGGACGCTGTCGCCGCACAACCCCGAACGCGCTGCACGGAGGTGAGCCATGAAACGCTTCTTCTACATCGACGACGATCTCGACGACCTCGAGGCGCTCGAGCGCGAGTTGCTCGCGCGCGGCCTGAGCGAACCGCAGATCCACGTGCTGAGCCACGACGACGCGGGCGCCGCCAAGCGCCGCCTGCACCCGGTGCACTCGCTGTTGCGCCAGGACACCATCCACGCCGGCGAGATCGGCGCGCTGATCGGGCTCGGCGTCTCGGCGCTCGCGCTGGCGCTCGCCTGGCTCGGCGGGCTGCCGGCCCAGATCGGCTGGGCGCCCTTCGTCTGCCTCGGGCTCGTGCTGCTCGGCTTCTTCACCTGGGAAGGCGGATTCATCGGCATCCAGACGCCGAACGCGCAGTTCCGCCGCTTTGCCGGCGCGCTCGCCGGGGGGCGCCACCTGCTGATCGTCGACGCGGAGCCGGCAGAGGAAGCGCTGCTGAAGGCCGTCGCGCGGCAGCACCCCGGTCTCAGGCCGGCCGGCACGGGCAGCGCCGCGCCGCGCTGGCTGCTGCGCTGGCGGCAGCGCTGGCAGGACTTCCTGCAATGGGCGCCCTGAGCGCGGGATGCTATAAAGCGCGCTTCCGCAAGCCGGCCGACGGAAGCACGCATGGACCTGGGACTGAAGGGAAAGACCGCGCTGGTCACGGGCAGCGATCGCCGCACCGGTGAGGTGATCGGCGCCACGCTCGCGGCCGAGGGCGCCGCGGTGATCTTTCACGGCAACGAGGCGTCGCCGCCGGCCGCGCTCGCGGTCTGCGGCGACGTCGCGACCGAGGCCGGCTGCGCCGAGGTGCTGCGGCAGGTTGCCGCGCTCGGCCTCGGCGTGGACATCCTCGTGAACAATTACGGCACCACGGACGCGCACTCCTGGGACGATGCCGACACCGCGAAGTGGCTGGAGCTCTACCAGATCAACACGCTGTCGGCGATGCGCATGGCGCAGGGCTGCGTTGCCGGCATGAAGGCGCGCGGCTGGGGCCGCATCGTGAACCTCGGCACCATCGGCTCGCACCGCCCGGGGGCCGAACGGCCCGCCTACTACGCCGCGAAGGGCGCGCTGGCGACGCTGGGGGTCAGCCTGGCGCAGGAACTGGCGGGCACCGGCATCACCGTGAACACGGTCTCGCCCGGCTACGTGCGCACCGAGCAGGTCGAGGCCGCGTACCGCCGGCGCGCCGCGACGCTCGGCTGGGGCAGCGACTGGCGCGAGATCGAGCGCCACATCGTGGCCAGCGACTTCCCGAACCCCTGCGGGCGCCTCGCGGAGCGCCAGGAAGTCGCCGACCTGGTCGCCTTCCTCTGCAGCCCGCGCGCCGGCTTCATCAACGGCCAGAACGTCCGCATTGACGGCGGCGCGGTCTGCTACGTCTGAGCGGCCGCGGCCACGGCGAGCGCGTACAGCAGCACGGCCAGCAGCAGCACGGCGCTGAAGCCCAGGTGGATCGCGAGCAGTGTCGCGAGCACCGCGCTCACCACCGAGGCGCAGGCGTTGAGACCCCAGGCCCACGGCACCAGCGCCTCGGCAGCGGCGGCGAGGCGCGCCATCCCGAGCGGAAACGGCATGCCCATCGCGAAGCCGAGCGGGAAGATCAGCGCCACCGCGAGCGCGATCCGCGCCGCATCGGGCCAGGCCGCCAGCGGCGGCAGGAGCCGCGGCAGCAGCAGCGTGTAGGCGAGCGCGATCGCGGCGATCGCGAGCACCGGCCACGCGACCGCGACGACGCGCGCTGGCGCCGGGAAGCGCAGCCGCTCCGAGCAGCGGCTGCCCAGGCCCGCCGACAGCAGGAAGGCGAACAGCACCACGGCGATCGCGTAGAGCGGGTGGCCGAGGAACAGGATGAACTTCTGGATGAAGGCGATCTCGACGAACATGAACGCGACGCCGATGGCCGCGAAGTAGCCTGCGGTGCCCAGCCACAGCCGGCGCGGCGGCGCCGCGCGCTCGCGCCGTCCCGGCAGCGCGAGCGGCGCGAGGATCAGCACCGCGCTGGCCACGACGGCCTGCGCGAGCGTCGCCACCAGCACCGGGTAGCCCCACTCGAGCAGCGGCAGTCCGCCCTGCCCCTTCAGGCGCACGAGCTCCGGCAGCGTGCGCCAGCGGAAGAAGTGGAAGAAGTACGGCCGGTCGTCGGTGGCGGGCTCGAGGTCGAACTTGTAGCGGGCGATGAAATCGCGCCGCCCGGGGCCGAGCAGCGCCGCGGCGCCGTCGTGGAACCACGACTGCTCGAGGCGGTTGTAGCGGTTGGTCTCGGCGGCGCTCACGCCGGGGTACCAGTCGAGGTCGAAGGAGCGTTCGCGACAGAACTGCCGCAGGCGCGCGATGTCGGTCGCGTCGAATGCGCCGTTCTTCACCAGCAGCGTGGCGGTGCGCCAGCCGCGCAGCAGCGCGATGCGCGCGCCGGGATCGGCGACGCCCTGGCGCTCGAGCACGATCGCGGCCATGCCGACGAGCTTCAGCGTGTCGCGCGGCGGCAGGCTCACCCAGCGCGTGATCGAGAGATAGCCGCCCGGCGCCAGCCGCGCGAGGTAGGCCTGCAGCGCCTCCACCGTGTAGAGGTAGCTCTCCGACAACGCGTAGAGGCCCGCCGAGGAGGCGCCGAAGGCGTCGATCAGCGCGATCTGGACCAGGTCCCACGACTCGTCGCCGGCGGCGACGAAGCCGCGCGCCTCGCCGACGTGCAGGCGGACGCCGGGCTGCGTGTAGGGCCGCCCGCTGTAGTCGCCGAAATCCTCCTGCACCAGGCGCACCACCGCGGGGTTCAGCTCCACGGCCGTGACCGCGGCGGCGTCGTGGTAGCGCGCCAGCCACAGCTCGGCGCCGGTGCCGGCCCCGAGCACCAGCACGCGCGGGCGCGACAGCAGGTGATAGGCCGCGGCGCTGTCGGTGTAGTCGAGCCAGGCCAGCGCATCGCGGCTGCCGTCGAGGCGCGGGATCGCGGCGAGCCCCTCGCCGTCGGTGAACAGCGCGAGCTGCTCCGGTGGCCCGACCGGCGCACCGAGGCTGAGGCCGGGCGCATGGCGCAGCGGCACCTGCGCGCTCTCCACCACCGTCAGCAGGCCGAGCGGGCCGCTGCGCTCGGCCAGCACGCGCGCCCCCATCACCTCGAGCGTCTGGCTGAGCTCCTTGTAGGGCGACATCCGCAGCGCGCCCGCCCCGCCCGGCATCAGCCACGGCAGCGCCAGCGCGGCGGCCAGCAGCGCCGCCGCCTGCGTCCTGCGCCGCGGGGGCACGGCCAGCCGCGCGAGCGCTGCGGCCAGCAGGCCGGCCGCGCCGATCGCGCCGAGCGCGCGCAGCGGCGCCATCGCGTACAGCGCGAGCACGATGCCGAGGCAGCCCGCGGCGGCACCGAGGATGTCGAAGCTGTAGACGCGCCCCGCGCGCGCGGCGAAGCGCGTGAACACGAGGCACACGCACAGCGCCGCGAAGAAGAACGGCACGAAGAGCAGCAGGTAGGTGAGCGCGAGCCACCACGGCTGGCGCGGGTCCCACAGGAACTCGAGCGCGTTGAAGGGCACGCGCTGGGCGAGCAGGAAGCACGCGACCGCCGTGACGCCGAACAGCGCGGCGCTCGCGGCGAACGCGCCCGCGAAGCGCGGCTCGAGCCGCCGGCGCCACACGGTGACGAAGGTGCCGGCGGCGCCGTAGCCGAGCAGCGCGACGCTGATCATCATGTAGGCGAAGTGGTGCCACTGGATGATCGAGAACAGCCGCGTGAGCAGTATCTCGTAGGCGAGCGCGGCCGCGGACACCAGCGCGAGCGCGAGCCCCAAGCCGGCGCCGGGCGCGGGCGCCGCGCCGCCCTGTCCGCCCGCGCGCGTCGCCTGCATCGTCGTCGGCCGCCGCGCTGCGCGCTCAGTGCCCGCCGGTGAGCGGCACGAACGCCACCGGCAGCACCTGGCGCGTGGTGACGCTGCCGTCGGCCTGCTTCTCGACCAGCATCAGGTGCTGCATGAGGAAACTGGTGCCGACCGGGATCACCATGCGCCCGCCCGTCGCGAGCTGCTGCACCAGCGGCGGCGGCACGTGGCTCGCCGCGGCGGTGACGACGATCGCGTCGTAGGGCGCGTGCTCGGCCCAGCCGAAGTAGCCGTCGGCCACCTTGACCTGCACCGTGGCGTAGCCGTTGCGGGCGAGCGTCGCGGCGGCCTGCTCGCCGAGCGGCGGCACGATCTCCACCGAATACACCTCGGCGCCGAGCTCAGCGAGCACCGCCGCCTGGTAGCCGGAGCCGGTTCCCAGCTCGAACACGCGATCGCCGGGCTGCACGCCGAGCAGGTCCGTCATCAGCGCCACGATGTAGGGCTGCGAGATCGTCTGGCCGTGCCCTATCGGCAGCGGCCGGTTGTCGTAGGCTTCGTCGCGATCCTGCTCGCGCACGAACAGGTGACGCGGCGTGGCGCGCATCGCCTCGAGCGTGCGCTGCCCGATGCGCGCGCGGCCGGTCTCGGCGGCCACCGCGGCCTGCGTGTCCTCGATGTCCCGCACCATGCGCTCGCGCGCCGGCGCCCAGGCGTCTGCCGGAGCCCCCGCGACGGGGCCCGCGAGCAGCGCCAGCATCGCGCCGCCGCACAGGCGCGCCGCAAGGCGCGGCAGGAATGCGGTGTTCATTGCCGGGAGACTCGCAGGAACATGACGGGAGTGACGATGGACCAAGCGGGCGTCGTTGTCATTGCGCGAGGTCAACGCCGGGCCGCGCGCCCTGCCCTCGCCGCGGCAAGGCCGCTAGAATCGCCGCTCCGGCCGGAGGATGCGCCAATGGAAGACCGTCTCGTGAACCTCGAATCCAAGATGATGTCCGCGGAGGACCAGATCGACGCGCTGAACCGCACGGTGTGGCGCCAGCAGGAGGAGTTCGACCTGCTGCGCGAGCAGTTCCGCCAGCTCGCGCAGCAGCTCAGGAACCTGCAGGAGGCGCTCCCGTTGCCCCCGGGCCAGGAGATCCCCCCGCATTATTGAGCGCACGGCCAACCCGGGAGCATCGCCGCGGCACGCCCCGCCATGAACGACACCCTGCTGCTGGCCGATGCCGGCTGCCGCGTGCACGTCGACGCCGCGCGCGGCGGGCGCATCGCGTCGCTGCGCGTCTGCGGCGAGGAACTGCTGGTCGGCCCGTGCGACGACCCGCTCGCCTGGGGCAGCTATCCGCTGGCGCCGTGGGCGGGGCGCCTGCGCACCGGGCGCTTCCGCTTCGAGGGGCGCGAGTACCGGCTGCCCTGCAATTCCGGCCCGCACGCGATCCACGGCACCGTGTTCACGCGCCGCTGGCAGATCGTCGCCGACGACACGCTGCGGATCGAGCTCGCGCCCGACTGGCCCTTCGACGGCTTCGCCGTGCAGCGATTCGCACTGCGCGGCAACGGACTCGACGTGCGCCTCGAACTGCACGCCCGCACGCAGGCCTATCCGGCAAGCGCCGGCTTCCATCCGTGGTTCCGGCGCCGCCTCGGCCGCGGCGAAGCGGTCGAACTCGACCTGGACGCCGCGCAGCGCGTCGTTCTCGACGGCGAGGGCTTCCCCACCGGTACGCTCGACAAGGCGCAGACCGCCTCCGGCGACGACTGTTTCATCGGGCTGCGTCGCGATCCCTGCCTGCGCTGGCCCGGCGTGCTGCGGCTGTGGCTGTCATCGAACCACGCGCACTGGGTGGTCTACGAGCGTCCGGCGCACGCCGTGTGCGTGGAGCCGTGGACCGCGCCGCCCGATGCCCTGAACGGCTCGCCGGCACTGGTGCGCCCCGGTGAGCCGCTGGTGCTCGGGATGC
>CAYXJM010000008.1:0-2455 GCA_964465455.1 uncultured Klebsiella sp. | reverse complement strand
CGCGAACAGCACCGCGCCGATCAGCGCGAGCGCCGCGAACTGCGGCCACACGACGCCGATGCCCGCGCCGCGGAACAGGATCGCCTGGCTGGCCGAGACGAAGTGCGTGGTCGGCGCCAGCAGCATGAGCTGCTGCACGAGCTCCGGCATGCTCTCGCGCGGCGTGGTGCCGCCGGAGAGCATCTGCAGCGGCAGCAGCACCAGGATCAGCAGCAGCGCGAACTGCGGCATCGAGCGCGCCACGGTCGCCATGAACACGCCCATCGAGGTGGTCGCGAAGAGGTGCACCGCCGCGAGCGCCATGAACAGCCCGACCGAGCCCTCGATCGGCACCGCGAGCGCCCACCGCACCACGACGGCGAGCGAAACGGCCGCCGCGCACAGCACCACCAGCCCCATCGACCACACCTTGGCCAGCATGATCTCCGCGGGCGTCACCGGCATGACCAGCAGGTGCTCGACGGTGCCGTGCTCGCGCTCGCGCATCAGCGCCGCGCCCGTCAGCACGATCGACAGCATGGTGATGCGGTCGACGATCTCCCTGAGCGAGCCGAACCACGACTGCTCCAGGTTCTGGTTGAAGCGGACCCTGAGCGCGAGATCCACCGCCGGCACGGCCGTGTCGCGGTGGCGCCGCACGAACTCGTCGACCTCCGCCAGCACCATCTGCTGGATGTAGCCGCTGCCGGTGAAGGCCTGGCTCATGCGCGTGGCGTCGACGTTCAACTGCACGGCCGGCGCGCGCCCGGCGAGCACGTCGCGCTGGAACCCGGGCGGGATCACCAGCGCGAAGGTGTAGCGCCCCGCGTCCATGCCCGCGTCGATCGCGGCGAAGGAGACCAGCGCGGGCGCGAGGAAGTGCGGCGGGTAGAAGCTCGCGGCGATGCGCGCCGAGAGCGGCGAGCGGTCCTCGTCGACGATCGCGATCGGGGCCATGTGCAGCGTCGCGGGCATGGCGGTGGCGGCGCTGTAGATCGCCAGCGTGAAGGCGTAGACGATCAGCACCAGCATCACCCGGTCGCGCGCCAGGCTCCAGAGCTCCTTCACGCCGAGGCGCAGCACGTTCGCCGGGCTCGCCATCTCAGCGCTCCTGCTTCTTCAGCAGCAGGATCGCGGCGCCGAGGATCACCGGCACCGCCAGCGCGAGCGCGCGGAACGCGCCGCCGAGGTCGCCGAACGCCAGCGCCTTGCTGAACACGCCGCGGCTGACGACGAGGAAATGCGAGACGGGATAGATCTCGCCGACGAAGCGGCCGAAGCCCTGCAGCGAGGACACCGGGTTGATCATGCCGGCGAACTGGATCGCGGGCAGCAGCGTCGCGACGAGCGTGAAGAAGATCGCCGCGACCTGGCTGCGCGTGACGGTCGATGCCACCAGGCCGAGCCCGGTGGCCGACAGCGAGAAGACCAGCGCCGCGAGCGCCAGCGTCGCGAAGCTGCCCTTCAGCGGCACCGCGAAGACCGTGACGGCCAGCGCCGTCAGCAGCAGGAAGTTCAGCATCGACAGCACGACGTAGGGCAGCTGCTTGCCGAGCAGGAACTCGGCGCGGCTCACCGGCGTGACGTAGAGGTTGATGATCGAGCCGAGCTCCTTCTCGCGCACCACCGACAGCGCGGTGAGCATCGACGGGATCATGATCAGCAGCAGCGGGATCACCGCCGGCACCATCGCCGGCAGGCTCTTCACGTCCGGGTTGTAGCGAAAGCGCGTCTCGATGTCCGCATTGCCCGCCAGCGCCGCGTCCGGGGTTCCTGCCCGCATGGCCGCCGCCTGCTGCAGCCACAGCCGGTGCATGCCCTGCACGTAGCCGCGCAGGGTCTCCGCGCGCATCGGCATCGAGCCGTCGACCCAGGCGCCGATCTGCACCGGCCTGCCGCGCATCGCGTCGCGCGCGAAGCCGGGCGGTATCTCGATCGCGAGCGCGATGTCGCCGCTGCGCATCCGCGCGTCGAGGTCCGCGTAGCTCGCGAGCGGCGGCTGCTCGATGAAATAGCGCGAACCCGCGAGGTTCAGCGCGTAGCTGCGGCTGAGCGTGCTCTGGTCGCGGTCGAGCACCGCGTAGCGCAGGTCCTCGACGTCCATGCTGATGCCGTAGCCCATGATGAACAGCAGGATCACCGAGCCGAGCAGCGCCATCACGCCGCGCAGCGGATCGCGCCGCAGCTCCAGCGCCTCGCGCCGCGTGTAGCCGAGGGCGCGTCGCCAGTCGAAGGCGCGCCGGCGTGCCGGCGCCGGCAGCGCGGCGGCGGGGGCAGGCTGCCCGGGCGCGGACGCCGGTCCGTCCGCGGCGCTCGCCTCCTCGAGCCAGGCGATGAAGGCCTGCTCCAGCGTGGCGGCGCCGCGCCGGCGCACGAGCTCGGCCGGCGCGCCGGTGGCGAGCACGCGCCCGGCGTGCATCAGCGAGATGCGGTCGCAGCGCTCGGCCTCGTTCATGAAGTGGGTGCTGATGAAGAT
>CAYXJM010000007.1:0-24111 GCA_964465455.1 uncultured Klebsiella sp. | reverse complement strand
CGTCCTCGCCGACGTAGCCCGCTTCGGTGAGCGTCGTGGCATCGGCGATCGTGAACGGCACGTCGAGCAGGCGCGCGAGCGTCTCTGCGAGCAGCGTCTTGCCGCTGCCCGTCGGGCCGACCAGCAGGATGTTGCTCTTGCCGAGCTCGACGTCGTCGCGCTGGCGGTCGCCCTCGCGCAGGCGCTTGTAGTGGTTGTAAACGGCCACCGACAGCACCTTCTTCGCGTGGCGCTGGCCGATCACGTACTCGTCGAGGATCTGGCAGATCTCGCGCGGCTTGGGCAGCTTGTTCCTCGTGGCGTCGCCCGAGCTCTCCTGCACCTCCTCGCGGATGATGTCGTTGCAGAGATCGACGCACTCGTCGCAGATGAACACCGACGGGCCGGCTATCAGCTTGCGAACCTCGTGCTGGCTCTTGCCACAAAAAGAGCAGTACAGCAGTTTGCTCTTGTCGCCGCCGCTTTCCTTCGTCATTCCCACTCCGCCAGAATCAGCCCATGTTCACCAGGGGTGACGCCACACGCGCGGCGCCACGGCTCCATGCCGGATCCCCATACTTTCGAGAGTCTAGCAGGACGGTACCAAATTGGTACCTACTTGCCCGGTCGACGGTTCAGCACCTCGTCGATGATCCCGTACTCCCTGGCCTTTTCAGGATTCATGAAGTTGTCCCGCTCGGTGTCACGCGCGACGGTTTCCACCGACTGTCCCGTGTGCTTGGCCAGCAGGGTGTTCAGGCGCTCGCGGATGATCAGGATCTCGCGCGCGTGGATGTCGATGTCGGAGGCCTGGCCGTGGGCACCACCGCTCGGCTGGTGGATCATGATGCGCGAATTGGGCAGTGCGAAGCGCTTGCCGGCTGTGCCGCCCGCCAGAAGGAAGGCACCCATGCTCGCGGCCTGGCCGATGCACATCGTGCTCACGTCGGGCTTGATGAACTGCATCGTGTCGTAGATCGACAGGCCCGCGGTGACCGATCCTCCCGGCGAGTTGATGTACAGGTGGATGTCCTTGTCGGGGTTCTCCGACTCGAGGAACAGCATCTGCGCCACGATCAGGTTGGCCATGTGGTCCTCGACGGGACCGACGATGAAAATCACGCGCTCCTTGAGCAGGCGGGAATAGATGTCGTAGGAACGCTCTCCGCGCGCCGTCTGCTCGACCACGATGGGCACGAGCCCGAGGCCGGTGATGGTGCTGCCGCTGCGCTCGCCGCGCTGATCCATGCGATGTACTCCTCGTTCAGGGGCTGTGACGGGGGGAGCGACCGTGCCGCGCCCCCCGGAGTCTGTCAGGACTGCGACGCCTCGGCCGTCTTCGGCGGGTCGGCGCGCAGCGCCTCCTCGTAGCTGCACGGCACCTCGCTGACCGTGGCGCGCTCCAGGATGGTGTCGATCACCTGGTCCTCGAGCACCACCGCCTCCACCGAGGCCAGCTGCTCGCGGTTGCCGTAGTACCAGTTGATCACCTCTTCCGGCTCCTCGTAGGTGGAGGCCATCTCTTCCACCACGCTGCGAACCCGCGCCGGATCGGCCTTGAGGTTCTCGCGGCGGATCACTTCGCCGAGCAGCAGGCCGAGGGCGACGCGACGCTCGGCCTGCGCGCGGAACATGTCGTCGGGCAGGATGCTGGCATCGAAACGCGATGCGTCACCGCCGAACTGGCGCAGCGTCTGCCGACGCAGCGTCTCGATTTCCTGCCGCACCAGCGCCTGCGGCATCTCGACGTCGGTGCGCTCGTGCAGCGCATTCATCACGCGCGCCTTGACCTTGTTGCGCAGCGCCTGCTTCAGCTCGCGCTCCATGTTGGTCCGCACTTCGGCGCGGAATCCGTCCAGTCCCCCTTCGGAGACACCGAAGCGCGCGAAAAATTCCTCGTCGAGCGCCGGCAGCTGCTTCCCGGCAACGCTGTTCAGCTTGACCTCGAACACCACCTCGGCGCCGCGCAGCTCTTCGGCGTGGTAGTCATCGGGGAAGCGAAGCTTCAGCTCGCGGCTCTCCCCGGCGGCCATGCCCTCGATCCCGGATTCGAACCCGGGAATCATACGGCCCGAACCGAGAACCAGATCGCTGCCCGTCGCCGAGCCGCCGTCGAACGGCTCGCCGTCGCGGCGCCCGGTGTAGTCGATGTTGACCTTGTCGCCGGAAGCGGCGGCGCGCTCCACCGCGCTCCACGAGGCCTGCTGGTTCCGCAAAACCTCGATCATGCGGTCGATGTCGGCCTCGGTGACCTCGGCGACCGGACGTTCGACGTTCAGCTTGCCGAAATCGATCAGCTCGATTTCCGGGTAGACCTCGAAGGTCGCGATGAATTCCAGGTCGCGGCCGCTGGCGAGCGTGCGCGGCTCGATGGTGGGTTGCCCCGCCGGCTTCAGGTCCTCCTGGCGCACGGCCTCGTAGAAGGACTGGCTCATCACCTCGCCGAGCACCTCCTGGCGCACGCCGGCACCGAAGCGCTGCTGGACCACCTTCATCGGCACCTTGCCCTGGCGAAAGCCCTTCAGGCGCACCGTCTTTGCGGCTTTTTCCAGCCGGGCAGCCACTTCCGCCTCTACCCTCGCAGCCGGCACGCCAATGGTGAGGCGCCGCCCCAATCCCGACGTAATTTCAACGGAAACCTGCATCTTCAACCTCGCTCGAGAACTGTGACATTGACCAATCACGGCGCGCGCAAGGCGGCGCCACACGAATTCGCAGCGGCATTTGCTGTTCCGGCCCGCCGCTCCGGGGCTCCGGTCGCCAGGGCCGGGAGCATCGCCTGAGGGAATGGACAGCCGGGTATCGCTCGGAAACAAGCCGATCCGCCAGTGCATCCGGGGCCCCGCAGGCCCATACGGCCCGGCGCGCCCCGCACAAGGGGGCGCATTCTAGCACGGGATCGTGAATAACGAGAGTCGAGAAAAGTCCTGCGCCCGCCGTCGCGACCCGCCGGTTCCGCGACGCTCCTGATCGTGGTGCGAAAGGCGGGACTCGAACCCGCACGCCTTGCGGCACTGGAACCTAAATCCAGCGCGTCTACCAGTTCCGCCACTTTCGCACAGCCAGGGCCAGATCATGAGCGCTGATTCAGGAGACCCGCGCAACTTGTTGTTATGCGGAATATTTCTCGACAACGTCCGGGGTGTTCCAGGCGGCCGAAGTTTGCCACACGGCTGCGCTGCAATTCAACTCGGTCACTGGCCCGCGGAGACCGGCGCCACGCCGCGACCCAGCCGCGCGAGGGCCTGCGCAAGCTCCTCCTCCACGACGCTGTGCGGATCCTGGTGGATGATCACGTCGGCGCCCGGGTACGCCGCGCGCAAGCGCATTTCCACCGCGTCGGCGATGCCGTGCGCAACGAGGAGCGAGGTGTCGTCGTCCAGCTCCAGGTGCAACTGGATGATGTAGCGCATCCCGGAGCGCCGCGTGCGCAGGTCGTGCACGCCCAGCACCCCGGGACTCGACAGCGCCAGCTCGCGGATGCGCTGGTCCACCGCGGGCGGCAGCGCCTTGTCCATCAGCAGGCCGAATGCCTCCCGCCCGATCTGCACCGCGCCGGCGCTGATCGTCACGGCGATCACCACGCCGATGATCGCGTCGACCTGGTATACGCCATGCTGCGCGAACAGCATCGACGCGATCACCGACGCGTTCATGAACAGGTCGGACTTGTAGTGCAGCCGGTCCGCCCCGATCGCGGTGGAACCGGTGAGCCTGATCGCGTGGCCTTGCAGCGCGAGCAGCCCCAGCGTGCACACGATCGCGCACACGCTGACTGCCATGCCGATGCCCGTGTGCTCCAGCACGTACTCCCGGCCATGCAGTATCCGCTCGAGACAATACAGGAACAGCAGCACCGCCGAGCCCATGATGAACGCCGACTGCGCCAGCGCCGCCAGCGATTCGGCCTTTCCGTGCCCGAAGCGATGCTCCTCGTCGGCAGGCTTCAGCGAATAGCGTACTGCCGCCATCGAGATCAACGACGCCATCGAGTCCATGAAGGAATCGATCAGCGAACCGAGCAGGCTGGCCGAGCCGGTATAGAGCCACGCGGCGGCCTTCACGAGGATCAGGAACAGCGCGACGGTGACCGAGCCGTAGCTCGCGAGCAGGAGCCAGCGCTCGGCGGAGGAACGCGCCGTCACCGCGCCGCAGCTCCCGACGCCGCGGGCACGGCGCACGCCGCCTTGCCCGCCACCATCAGACCCGCTCCAGCACGGTCGAGATGCCCTGCCCCATGCCGATGCACATCGTGGCCAGCCCGAGCGTCAGGTCGCGCTGCTCCATCACGTTGATCAGCGTGCCGGTGATGCGGGCGCCCGAGCAGCCGAACGGATGCCCCAGCGCGATCGCGCCGCCGTGCAGGTTGACCCGCTCCTCCATGTCGTCGAGCAGCCCGAGGTCCTTCAGCACCGGCAGCGCCTGTGCAGCGAAGGCCTCGTTCAATTCCACCGCCTCGATGTCCTTCATGCCGAGGCCGCAGCGCGCGAGCGCCTTTTGCGTCGCCGGTACCGGGCCGTAGCCCATGATAGACGGATCCACGCCCGCGACGGCCATCGCGCGGATCCTGGCCCGCGGCTGCACGCCCAGGGCGCGGGCCTTGCGCCCGGACATCACGATCATCGCCGCCGCGCCGTCGGCGATCTGCGACGAGGTGCCGGCGGTGACCGTGCCGTTGCGCGGATCGAACGCCGGAGGCAGCGCGGCCAGCCCCTCGAGCGTCGTGTCGCGACGGATCGTGGTGTCCGCGGTGACAAGCCGGCTGAAGCCGTCCTCGTCGTGCCCGCGGATCGGGATGATCTCGCGCGCCCAGCGCCCCTCGTCCTGCGCCTTCGCCGCGAGCCGGTGCGAGCGCACGCCGAAGGCATCCTGCTGCTCGCGCGTGATGCCGTGCAGCATCGCCAGCCCCTCGGCCGTGATGCCCATCAGTCCGGCCGCCTTGGCCACGTGCTTGCTGAGCCGCGGGTTGGGATCGATACCTTTGTCCATCGGCAGATGGCCCATGTGCTCGACGCCGCCGACGAGGAACACGTCGCCGTAGCCCGTCATCACCGACTGTGCGGCGATGTGCAGCGCCGACATCGACGAGCCGCACAGGCGCGATATGGTCTGCGCGCCGGCCGAGTGCGGCACCGCGGTGAGCAGGGAAAACATGCGCGCCACGTTCCAGCCCTGCTCTTCAGTCTGGTTCACGCAGCCCCAGATGACGTCTTCCACCTCGGCCGGGTTCACGCCGGGATTGCGCGCGAACAGGGCGTTGACCAGGTCCGCTGACAGGTCCTCCGCGCGCACGTGGCGGAACACGCCGTTCTTCGAGCGCCCCATCGGGGTGCGCGCGCAGTCGATAATCACCACATCGTCGTCTTTGAAGCTCACGCCGTTCCTCCCCTGCAGACGCAGGCACCGGTGTATCAGGAATAGAAACGCCTGCCATCGCGCGCGCGGGCGCGCAGCGACTCCGGCACGCCGTAGACGGCCGCGATGCCCGCATGGCGGTCGGCGGCGGCACAGAACTCGGCGAGGCCCATGTGATCCATGTAGCGCAGCGCCCCGCCGCGGAAGACCGGGAAGCCGATGCCCATGACCAGCGCCATGTCGGCCTCGCCCGCGGAGTCCACGATGTTCTCGTCGAGGCACCGCACCAGTTCGTTGCACATCGGCACCATCATGCGCTCGATGATGTCCTGCTCGTCGAACGCGCGCGGCGCGGCGCTGATGCCCGCGATCATGGCCAGCGCCTCGGGATCGGCGGTCTTGACCGGCTTGCCGCGCCTGTCCTGCTCGTAGCGGTAGAAGCCCGCCCCGGTTTTCTGGCCGAAGCGGCCGGCTTCGAACATCAGCTCCACCGCGCTGCGGAACCCGATCTGCATGCGATCGGGGAAACCCTGGGCCATCACGCCCGCGGCGTGATGCGCCACATCGATGCCGACCACGTCGAGCAGGTGCGCGGGTCCCATCGGCCAGCCGAACTTCTGCATCACGCGGTCGACCTCGCGGAAGTCGGCACCGTCGCGCAGCAGCGCGTTGAAGGCGCCGAAATACGGGAACAGCACGCGGTTTACGAGGAAGCCAGGGCAGTCGCGCACCACGATCGGCGTCTTCTTCAGCTGCCGCGCGTAGGCCACCGTGGTGGCGATGGCCGCATCGGTACTGCGTTCGCCGCGGATCACTTCGACCAGCGGCATGCGGTGCACGGGGTTGAAGAAGTGCATGCCGCAGAAATTCCCCGGCCGCTGCAGCCCTTCCGCGAGCCGCGTGATCGAGATGGTGGAGGTGTTGCTCGCGAGCACGGCATCGCTGCCGAGCACTGCCTCGCACTCGGCGAGCACGCGCTTCTTCACGCCCTCGTTCTCGACCACCGCCTCGACCACGAAATCCACGGCGCCAAAGCCGTTGTAGTCCAGCGTGGGCTGGATCGCGCCGAGCACGGAGGCCATGGTCTCCGGCGTCATCCTGCCGCGGCTGACCTGGCCGGACAGCAGCTTCCCGGCTTCGCGCATGCCGATCTCGAGTCCCTTCTCTGCAACGTCCTTCATGACGATCGGCACACCGCAGCTCGCCGACTGGTACGCCACCCCGCCCCCCATGGTGCCGGCACCGAGCACCGCCGCGCGCTTGACCTTGCGGCCGGTCGACTCCCACTCGCGAGCCTTCTTCGACACCGCCTGCTCGTTCAGGAACAGCCCGATCAGGCTGTCGGCCTCGTTGGTGAGCGCGAGGCGCGCGAAGAACTTCGCTTCGACCTTCAGCGCCTCATCGCGCGCCAGGCCGACCGATTTCTCCATCGATTTCGCTGCCGTCAGCGGCGCCGGCATGTTCGGTCCGGCCTGCGCCGCGACGACGCTCTTGCCGGTCGTGAACGCCATCATCCGCTCGATGTCGTTCAGCTGCACCGGCTGCGTCTTCTCGCGACGCCGCGCCGCGTGGTCCAGTGTGCCGTCGATGCACTGCCCGAGCAGGTCGAGCGCGGCCTCGCGCAGGCGCTCCGCGTCGACGACCGCGTCGACGGCGCCGACCTTGAGCGCGGCGTCGGCCTTGTACTCGCTGCCCCCGCAGATCCACTCGACCGCGTTGTCGACGCCGATCACGCGCGGCAGGCGCACCGTGCCGCCGAAGCCGGGATTGATCCCGAGCTTGACCTCGGGCAAACCGATGCGCGCGCCACGCGACATCACGCGCGCGTCGGCAGCGAGGCAGAGCTCCAGGCCACCGCCGAGCGCCGTACCATTGATCGCGCAGACGCTGGGCACCGCGAGGTCCTCGAGCGCATTGAAGATGGCGTTCGCCTCGGCCAGGCTCGCGAGCAACGCCGCCTCGCCCTGGCGGAAGAGCGCGCCGAACTCGCCGATGTCGGCGCCCACGATGAAGTAGTCCGGCTTCGCGCTGCTGATCAGCACGCCGCGCACGCCGCTGTCCGCGGCGATCAGCCGCAACGCCTCCCGCAGCTCGCCGAGGGTCAGCTGGTCGAACTTGTTGACGGCATCCGCGTCGCGGTCGAAGCACAACTCGACGACGCCCGACTCCAGCGCCCGCAGCTTGATCGCCTTGCCCTGGTATTGCATGGAATGTCCCCGTCGGTCAGCGATTGGATGCGGGCGATTATAGGAGCGCCCGCGCGGCGGCGACCACTACCTGCTGCGTAAGCCGGCGTCCGGGCTCTCAGTCCGTGAGGCAGGCCGGGTCGAAGGCATAGCCGCCGTTCAGCCACTCGCTGACTTCCGCGGCGAAGGGCGACTGCAGCGCCGCGTAGCGCGCGCGCAGTTGCGCGAGCCGGAACCCGGACAGCGCGCTCAGTCCCTCGTGCTGCAGCGCGTGCAGATCCGCGGCGAGCAGGCCGGCAAGCTCCTCACCGCACTGCGCCCGCGCGCAGCGCGCGAACGCGGCAGCCGGCTCGTAGCCGGGTCCCTCGGCGTAGAGCAGCGCCAGCGTCTGCAGCGGGATCCGTGACAGCCAGCACTGGTTCATCGGGTTGACGAAATGCGCCTGCGTCAGGCCTGCCAGTTCGCTGGACCGGCCCCGGAACGCGTCGATGCGCAGGAAATTCGCCCCCCTGGCGCCGTCGTTGACCGGGTAGTTGTCCCACAACACCGGTCGGCGCGCGAGGCGTGCGGCTATCTCGCCCAGCCCCACTGCGTCGTGCGCGTCCGCACAGACCTTGTCCCCGGTCCAGAATATGCCCGTCTCCGCGGGCAGGCCGGCGCCGAGTTCCTCCCAGTAATCGGTGGGCATCGCACCGAATACCCGCTCCAGTACCGGGTCCGTGGAGTAATAGCTCGGACAGACCAGGGCGTGCTCGGCGCGGCTCACGGCCATCGCCTCGGCGACGACGTCCAGCTGCGCGGCGGCGAGAGCGCCGACGTTGCGTGGCATGTCGTCGAAGAGGATGCACAGGAGGCGCGCGCCGAAATCCTCGAGGTAGCGCACCTTGTCGCGCAGCCGCCGCAGGTTCTCGGCCGACGGATCCTCGACCAGCCCGAGCGGGCTGAGGCCGAAGCCCCACTCGAGCCCGAGCCCGCCGCAACAGGCGGCGAGCGAGCGCATGCGCGCCTCGTCCGTCCTGTCCCAGCGCTCGCGCCAGCGGCGACGCAGGATGGCATCGCCCTTGGGCGCATAGAGGTAATAGCGATAGCCCGCACCGGCGACGAAGCGCAGGCAGGCGATGCGGTCCTCGTCGCGCCATTGCCGGCCGTAGAAACCCTCGACCAGGCCGAGGCCGAACTGAAGCTCCCTCACGATGGAGCGCTCAGCCCGCGGCCGCGCGCGGAAACAGGCGGTAGAAGTTCGCCGTGGTGGCCGCGGCCACTTCCTCGAGCGGGACTTCCTTGATTGCCGCGACCGCTTCGGCCACGTGCAGCACGTGGCGCGGCTCGTTGGTGCGACCGCGATGGGGCACCGGCGCGAGGTAGGGCGAGTCGGTTTCCACCAGCATGCGATCGAGCGGCACCGCGCGCACGACCTCGCGCAGCGCCGCGGCGTTACGGAAGGTGATGATCCCGGAAAACGAGATCATGAAGTTGAGTTCCATCGCCGCGCGGGCCATCTCGAGGCTCTCGGTGAAGCAGTGCATGACGCCGGCGCACACCGGGTCGGCGTGATCGGCGAGCAGCCGCAGCGTGTCCTCGCGCGCCTCGCGCGTGTGCACGATCACCGGGAGCCCCGCCCGGGCCGCCGCCTGGAGGTGGGTGACGAAACTCTGCTGCTGCCGCTCCGCGTGCTCGGCGCCGTAGTAGTAATCGAGACCGGTCTCGCCGATCGCGATCACCCTCGGTTCGGCCGCGAGCGCGAGCAATTCGTCGACGCTGACCGGGTGCTCGTCACACGAGGACGGGTGGATGCCGACCGACGCGAAGACCTCTGCGTGCGCCCGCGCGTGGGCGAGCACGCGCGGGATGTTGCCGCGATCGACCGCTACGGTCAGCATCCGCCCGACGCCGGCCGCGGCCGCCGACTGCAGGATGGTCCCGATGTCCATGCCCACGTCGGGCGACGTGAGATAGTCGAGATGGCAATGGCTGTCTATGAGCATGCGCGCACGGCCCGCGGGCCGCTCGTCACATCGTGTGGGTGGGACGTTCGGATTCGAGGGTGCCCGCCAGGTAGGTCTCGATCTTCCGGCTCGCGGTGTCGTCCTGCCCGTTGAACTGCACGCCGATCCCCGAGGCGCGGTTGCCCTGGGCGCGCTTCGGCGTGACCCACACCACCTTGCCCGCCACCGGGATCTTCTCCGGCTCGTCCATCAGGTTAAGGAGCATGAACACTTCGTCGCCGATGCGGTACGGCTTGTTCGTGGGGATGAACAGGCCCCCGTTCTGCAGGAAAGGCATGTACGCCGCGTACAACACCGCCTTGTCCTTGATGGTCAGGGACAGGATGCCGTTACGGGTTCCTTGCGGCGCGGTCATGGGCAGTGGAAGTCGCTCCGGTGTTGTTCGGAAAGAGTAGCGACTCAAGCCGGATTTTGCCAGCCGGAACAGCCCCGCTGCCAGTCGATCAGCAGGGCCTCGAGCAGCAGTTGCCGGTTCGGATTGGCCGTGGAGGCCGCGTCGCGCCGCGCCGCCAGGACGCGCTGCAGCGTCCGTGCGGCGTGCACGGCGTCCACATGGGGCATGAGCTCCTCGTAGGCGCCGGCGGCGCGCCGGATCCGGGCCCCGGCCACGGAGCCGTGCGCCAGCGCGCGGCTGAGATCGGCCAGGAACAGGAAGATCCAGCCCAGCAGTTCGCGCAGCTCCAGGTCGCCGCACTCGCCGACCAGCGCGGGGATCCACGCCCCGGGCGACGCCGCGCGGCCGAGCAGCCCGGCCGCGCGGTCGAATCCCCCGATGGCGTCCGACTCGCGTACCCGCAGCGCGCCGAGCGGGCAGCCGGCTGCGATGCCGAGCAGGTCAGCGGCATCGGTGCCGCCGCCGGCAGACTCCAGCCAGCGCAGCGCCTGCTCCGGCACCGGAGGCCTCAGCCTGAGTTGCTGGCAGCGGGAGCGAATCGTGGGCAGCAGCCGCGCCGGGGCGTCGCTCAGCAGCAGCATGTGCGTTCGTGGCGCGGGTTCCTCGAGGCTTTTCAGCAGGCAGTTCGCGGTGTGCGTGTTCATCGCGTCCGCCGGATCGATCACGATCGCCTTGGCATCCGCGAGGCTGGGCGTGCGCATCACGAATTCCGCGAGCTCGCCGCGGATCTGCTCGATGCGGATCTGCTTGCCCGGCTCCTCGGGCGCGATCCGCAGCAGGTCCGGGTGCGAACCGGCCGTGACCAGCTGGCAGTCGCGGCATTCGCCGCACGCCTGCCCGTGGTCGGGGCTGCGGCACAGGATGGAACGCGCCAGCAGCTCGCCGAGCAGGCGCTTGCCGATGCCCGCCGGCCCGCTGAGCAGCACCGCGTGATGCAGCCGCCGGTCGGCGACGCGCGCACGCAGCCGCTCCCACTCGCTCCGCTGCCAGGGCAGCGGCGCCGCGAGGATTGCCGCGGACTCCGTCACGAGCCGGCGCCCTGCAGCAGGAAGCCGTCGACGGCTTGCGCGACGGCCGCCTGCACGGCCGGCAGGGGTGCGGCGGCGTCGATGACCCGGAATCGCCCGGGCTCCGCCCGCGCGAGCTGCAGGTAAGCCGCGCGCACGCGGTCGAAGAACGCCCGGTCCTCGCGCTCGAAGCGGTCGGGCGTGCCCCGACCCGCGAGCCGCTCCATGCCGCGATCCACCGGCAAGTCCAGCAGCAGCGTGAGGTCGGGGGCGAAATCACCCAGCAGCAGCGTACGCAGGGCCTGGATCCGCTCCACGCCCATGCGCCGGCCCGCACCCTGGTAGGCGACGGTCGCGTCCGTGAAGCGGTCGCTGATCACCCAGTCCCCGCGCGCGAGCGCCGGCTTGATCACCCGCTCGACGTGCTGCATACGCGCGGCGAAGACCAGCAACACTTCGGTGTCCTCGCAGACCGCTTCGTCGCGCGGCGCCAGCAGCAGCCGGCGGATCTCCTCCGCGAGCGGGGTGCCTCCCGGCTCGCGCGTGACGACCACGCGCAGTCCCGCCGCCTCGAGGCGCGCGCGGACCCCGTCGATATTGGTGCTCTTGCCCGCGCCCTCGCCGCCTTCGACGCTGATGAACCGGCCTCTCGCCATCTCCGCCACCTGCCTCCCTTTACCCTGGCCGCCGTGCTCAGCCCCGGGGGCTCGAACGGTATGCGTCCCCGCGCCGCTGCAACTGGTACTTGCGCACGGCGCGGTTGTGCTCGTCGAGGCTGGCCGAGAATTCGTGCGAACCGTCGCCGCGCGCGACGAAATACAGCGCCGCTCCGGGCGCAGGATGCAGTGCCGCATGAATGGCGGCCCGGCCCGCCAGCGCGATCGGCGACGGCGGCAAGCCGGGATTCAGGTAGGTATTGTAGGGACCCGGCGTGCGCAGGTGTTCGCGCGTCAGGTTGCCGTCGAAGCTCGCGCCGAGACCGTAGATCACGGCGGGGTCGGTCTGCAGCAGCATGCCCTTCTGCAGGCGCCGGACGAAGACGCCCGCGATTTCCCGCCGCTCCTCGGCGACACCGGTCTCCTTCTCCACCAGGGAGGCCATGACCAGCGCCTCGTACGGGCCGCGGTACGGCAGGCCGGCGTCGCGCGCGGCCCACTCCTCGTCGAGCACCTCGCGCAACGCACGATGCGAGGCGAGCAGGATGTCCGCGTCGCTCATGCCGTGGCTGTACTGGTAGGTATCGGGAAAGAACGCACCTTCGGCGGTCGCCCAGCCGCTGTCGACGCCGAGCGTCCCCAGCAGCGAGTCGGTCGTTGCGCCGCGCAGCGTGGGCTCCAGCTTCGGCTGCTCGTGCAGGCGCGCCAGCACCTGCGCCACCGTCATGCCCTCGACCAGCGTGACGGCATAGACGACGACACGCCCCGCCACCAGCATGTCCAGCACGAGGCGCGGCGTGAGACCGGGCTCCAGCCGGTATTCGCCGGCGCGCACCTTGTCCGCAACGCCATCGAGGCGCGCCTGCGCGAGCAGCCAGTGCGGATGCGCCAGCAGCCCGCGCACGTGCAGGTCGTCGAGGAAGCCCGTGAGATTACCGCCCTGCGGCAGCTCCACGACGACCGGCGCGTCGAGCGCGAGCGGCCGGTCGAGCCAGCGTTCGAAGACCGTCCAGGCCACCAGGGCGACCAGGAGAACGCAGGCCAGGCCCAGTTCGGCAATGCGCAGCACGCGCTCAGGACGCAAGGAACTGCGCCACATGCGCCTGCACCTTGCGCGTCACGGGCCCGAGCGGCCAGCGCGTGGTGCCCAGCTGCCGCACCGGCCACACGCCGACGACCGCGTTGCACAGGAACACCTCCTGCGCCGCCGCCAGCAAAGCGCGCTCGCACTGGATCTCCTCGCTGTGCAGCGCGAGTTGCGGCGCCACCACCTGCAGGATGTGGGCGCGCATCACGCCCGCGACGCCGCACTGGTCGATCACCGGCGTCAGCAGCCGGCCACCGCTCACGAGGAACAGGTTGGTGGAGATGCCCTCGACGATGCGTCCCTTCTGGTCCGACATCAGGCCCTCGGCGATCTGCGGGTCGTCCCACTCCATGCGGGCCATCACCTGCTCCAGCCGGTTCAGGTGTTTCATGCCGGCGAGCGCGCGGTTGCTGCCGAGGCGCGTCTCGCAATGCCGGATCGTGACCCCTTCCGACCACCACGCGTCGGGATGCGCGCCGCGCGGGCGCTGCAGCAGGATGCGGCGCGCCGCGATGCCCTGCTCGGCACGGTAACCGCGTCCGCCGTCGCCACGCGTGACGATAAGCTTGATCACGCCGTCGTCGCTGCCCGCACCGGCCAGGAAGCGCAGGATCTCGTCACGCACCTGATCGGGATCCAGCGCGATGCGCAGCCGCCGCGCCCCGTCCTCGAGCCGTTGCAGGTGGCGCTCCAGCAGCGGTACGCGATCGCCGTGGAAGCCCATCGTCTCGAACAGCCCGTCGCCGAAGGCGAGGCCGCGGTCTTCTGCCGGAACCAGGTTGGTTTCCTTTCCGTCGACCCAGACCCGTTGCCGCGCCACGAACTGGTTCATGATGCCGCGGTCATATCCTGCGGAACACGAGTGAGCCGTTGGTCCCGCCGAAACCGAAGGAATTCGACAACGCGACGTCGATCCTGCGCTGCTGCGCGACGTGCGGCACGTAGTTGAGCGTGCAGCCCTCGTCCGGGTTGTCGAGGTTGATGGTCGGCGGCGCGACGCCGTCACGGATGGCCAGGATGCTGAAGACCGCCTCCACGGCCCCGGCGGCTCCGAGCAGGTGACCGATCATGGACTTGGTCGAACTCATCGCGACGCGGCTCGCCGCCTCGCCGAGCACGCGCTGCACGGCGCGGCTCTCCGCGAGATCGCCCGCCGGCGTCGAGGTGCCGTGCGCATTGATGTAGTCGATGTCCGCGGGCGCCACGCCCGCATCGCGGATCGCGTTGTACATGGCCGCTGCCGCGCCGCGTCCGTCTTCGGGGGGCAGCGTCATGTGATAGGCGTCGCCGCTCATGCCGAAGCCGATGACCTCCGCGTAGATGCGCGCACCGCGCCGCCGCGCGAACTCGAGTTCCTCCAGCACCAGCACGCCGGCGCCGTCGCTGAGAACGAAGCCGTCGCGGTCGCGGTCCCAGGGCCGGCTGGCGGCCTCGGGCGCCTCGTTGCGTGTCGACAGGGCGCGCGATGCCGAGAAGCCGCCGAGTCCCACCGGCGTGGTCGCCATTTCGGACCCGCCGACGATCATCGCATCGACTTCGCCCCAGGCAATCAGCCGCGCGCCAAGCCCGATGTTGTGCGTGCCGGTCGTACAGGCCGTCGTCATCGCGAGATTCGGCCCGGAGAAGCCATAGCGGATCGACAGGTAGCCCGCGATCATGTTCGTGATCGAGCCCGGAACGAAAAAGGGCGAAATGCGCCGCGGGCCGGAATCGAGCACGATCTGGTGGTTCTTCTCGATCGACGAGATGCCGCCGATGCCCGAGCCGATGGCGGCCCCGACGCGCGGCGCGAACGACTCCTCGACCACGAGACCGGCGTCTTCCATCGCCTGCACTGCGGCGCCCAGTCCGTAGAGGATGAAATCGTCGAACTTGCGGACTTCCTTCGGTGGCAGGAAGGTCCCCGCGTCGAAGCCGCGAATCGAGCCGCCGAAGCGCGTCGCGTAGGCGGAAACGTCGAACTGCTCGATCGGACGGATGCCGCTGCGCCCGTTGACGATGCCGTCCCAGGTTTCGGACACCGTGTTGCCAAGCGGGGTCACGACCCCCATGCCCGTAACGACCACCCGTCGTTTCATCGCCGAGGACTCCGTCTCCGAGATGCGTTGTTGTGGCGGAACGCCAGTGCCCGGGCGCAACCGGCGCCGGGGCGTGGAAAGTCTATCACGACCCCCGCGACGGCGGACCGCTGCGGTCTTCGCTCATCGGGAGATCGGCTTGCGCTGGCAAGCACTGTGGGAGGACGCGGGCCGCTCGGCGACCGTCGCGACCTCCCGGCGGGACCGAATCAGAGATGCGATTCGATGTAGTCGATGGCGTGCTGCACCGTGGTGATGTTCTCCGCGTCCTCGTCCGGAATCTCGGTTTCGAATTCCTCTTCGAGCGCCATCACCAGCTCCACGGTGTCCAGGGAATCCGCACCGAGGTCCTCCACGAAGGAAGCAGAATTCTGGATGTCCTCTTCCTTCACTCCGAGCTGCTCCGCGACGATTTTCTTGACGCGTTCTTCGATGCTGCTCATTTTGGTCTGTTGCTCCTGTCAGTGGTTGAGTGTGCCGCCGGGCGCGGAAATCCCCCTGCCCGCCTCGGCCCGTTGACGCGGCGCGATTCTACCGCGAATCGCTCCGCCACATGCAATATTGACAAAGGACGAATTGTTTCAGCGCATGTACATGCCGCCATTGACGTGAATCGTCTCGCCGGTGATATACGCGGCGGCGTCCGAGGCAAGGAATGCCACGACGGCTGCGATCTCGTCCGCCTCGCCCAGCCGGCCTGCCGGAATCTGCTCCAGCAACTTCTGCCGCTGCGCCTCGGGCAGCTCGCGTGTCATGTCGGTGTCGATGAAGCCGGGAGCCACGCAGTTCACCGTGACGGCGCGCGAGCCGATCTCGCGCGCCAGCGCCCGCGTGAAGCCTTCCATGCCGGCCTTGCTGGCGGCGTAGTTCGCCTGTCCGGCGTTGCCCATCGAACCGACCACCGAGCTGATGTTGACGATGCGTCCCCAGCGCGCCTTGGTCATGCCGCGCAGCACCGCCTTGCTCAGGCGGAAGATCGAGTTCAGGTTGGTGTCGATGACGCGCGCCCACTCCTCGTCCTTCATCCGCAGCACGATGTTGTCCTGCGTGATGCCCGCGTTGTTGACCAGCACCAGCGGCGCGCCGAACTGCGCGGTGACGCGTGCGACCAGGTCGTCGACCGCCGTCGCGGAACCCACGTCGAGCGTCATGCCGGCACCCGCGATGCCCTTGGCCGCGAGGCGTTCGGAGATCGCGGCCGCCCCGGATTCCGTGGTCGCCGTGCCGACGACGGTGCCACCGGCCGTCCCCAGCGCATCGGCGATCGCCGCCCCGATCCCGCGGCTCGCGCCGGTTACCAGACAGACTCGTTGCATCTCGTTCACTCCCGGTGTCAGTTGGCCGCGCCGGCAGCGGCCAGCGCCTTGTCCAGATCCTGCGGCTCCTCGCTGTAGAAGCACTCCAGCGCGGCGTCGATCCGCTTGCACAGCCCGCCGAGCACCTTGCCCGGCCCCACTTCCACGACGCGCTGCACGCCGGCATCCGCCATGAAGCGCACCGACGCGACCCACTGCACGGGGCGGGCGATCTGCTGCACCAGCAAATCGCGGATCTTCCCGGCATCCTGCTCGGGACGCGCGTGCACGTTGTGCACCACGGGCACCATCGGCGAGGCGAGACTGATCGCCGCGATGTCATCGGCGAGGCGCTCGCCTGCGGGCTTCATCAGCGTCGTGTGGAAAGGCGCGCTGACGGGGAGCGGCATCGCGCGCTTCGCACCGAGGCTCTTGCAGGCGGCAATCGCGCGCTCGACGGCCCCCGCGTGGCCCGCGATCACGACCTGGCCGGGGGAATTGAAGTTCACTGCCGCGACGACCTCGGTCCCGGCCGCCTCGGCGCAGGCCTGCTCGATCAGCGCGTCGTCGAGGCCGAGCACCGCCGCCATCGCGCCCTGCCCTACCGGCACCGCCTCCTGCATGTACGCTCCGCGGTTGCGCACCAGGCGCACCGCGTCCGGGAAGCCGAGCGCTCCGGCGCAGACCAGCGCGCTGAACTCGCCCAGGCTGTGCCCCGCCATGTAAGCCGGCATCGCGCCGCCTCGGGCGCGCCACACGCGCCAGAGTGCCACGCTCCCCGTGAGGATCAGCGGCTGCGTGCGTTCGGTGAGGTTGAGTTCCTCCTGCGGGCCGGACTGCGCCAGGCCCCACAGGTCGTAGCCGAGCGCATCGGACGCCTCGGCGAAGGTTTCACGGACGACCGGTTCCGCCTCGGCAATGGCCGACAGCATTCCGACGCGCTGGGATCCCTGTCCGGGAAAGACACATGCGAGCAAGCCCGCCATCGCAGCCTCCATCCATGCGGTTGCACAAAAGAAAACGGCGAGCGCCGTGGCCGGTCGCTCGCCGTCGTTCCGGGGCGCTGGACGCGCCTCAGTCTTCCTTGCTTTCCACCACTTTCTTGCCCCGGTAGAAACCGTCCGGGGTCACGTGGTGACGACGATGCACTTCTCCGGAAGTGGCATCGGTCGACAGTGACGCGCCGCGCAGCGCATCGTGGGCGCGACGCATGCCGCGACGGGAACGGGTGGTTCTTGCCTGACCAACTGCCATGACTGACTCCTCACTGCTTTGAACATGCACCCGGGGGTGCTTCACTGAAATCGAATGCCCGCCCCGCGCCCGACGGGCCTCAGGATGCACTCCCCTTGATCTTCGCGAGCACGGCGAACGGGCTTCCCCGCTCGTCGCCAGCCGCGACATCGTCGCCGTCGACCGTCCGGCGCAGCGCGCACTCCCCCTCGGGATGGCGCGGCGCCAGCGGAATCGCCAGCAGCAACTCCTCTTCCACCAGTTCGTAGAGGTCGCCGAGTCCTTCCCCTACCACGATCCCGTCGAAGCGCTGCGGCAGCGAGGGGATCTCGTCTTCACTCCAGACCATCGCCAGGCGCACATCGGCGTCCACCGGCAACGACATCGGCCCGAGACAGCGCTGGCACTGCAGCGACAGGCAGGCCTGTACCCTGCCTTCTATTACCCGGTACCCTTCGTCGTCGACGCGGAACCGCAGTTCCACCGTCGCCTGCGTGCCCGAGCCCGCGTCGGTCGATTCGGCCCGGATGCGCGACAAATCATCCAGCGCGATCACACCGCTGATCTGCCCGCCAGAAACCGCGAGCTTGCGGAAATCGGCCTGTCTCGGAACCCGGGGTGTCGGCATAGGCGCGCAATCATAGGGCCGGCACCCGGCACTGTCAAAAAATAAATGCTTGAAAATACCGCATTTTTCTGCAAAGTACGCGCCATCTCATGCGCGTCCCGGGCCCCGCCATGCAACGCATCGTGCTCGCCTCCGGCTCCCCCTACCGCAAGCGCCTGCTGCAGCGCCTGGGGCTCGACTTCGTGTGCATCCCCCCCGACGTCGACGAGACCCCTGCCAGCGGCGAGACGCCCGAGGCGCTGGTGCTGCGCCTGAGCGAGGCCAAGGCGCGCGCCGTGGCGCGGCTCGCCCCGGACGCCCTCGTGATTGCCTCCGACCAGGTCGGCGCCACCGACGGTCGCCTGCTCGGCAAGCCCGGCACCAGCGAGCGCGCCGAGCAGCAGCTGCGGAGCATCTCGGGACGCGCGGTGCGCTTCCTGACCGGCCTGTGCGTACTCGACGCACGATCGGGACGCGCGTTGAGCGGCGTCGAGACCTGCACCGTGCACCTGCGCGAGCTGAGCGATGCGGCCATCCGCGACTACGTCCGGCGCGAGCAGCCGCTCGACTGCGCCGGAAGCTTCAAGGTCGAGGGGCTCGGCATCGCGCTGTTCCGCTCGCTGGAACTCGACGATCCGAGTGTCCTCGAAGGGTTGCCGCTGATCCGGCTGGTGGACTTCCTCGGCGAGTTCGGCGTGCCCGTGCTGCGGCGCTGAGCCTGCGGCGCCCGCGCTCAGCGCGGGGACAATTCCTCCCACTCGAGGATCTCGGGCAGCGCATCGACGATCCGCGCCGGCGCATGCCGCGCGAGGCGCTCGCGCGAGTGCACGCCGTGGCTCACGCCGATGCTGCGGATCCGTGCCCGCGCCGCCATCTCCAGGTCGTATTCGGTGTCCCCGATCATCACGGCCCGGCCGGGTTCCGCGCCGAGTTCCGCCACGATCTCGTGCAGCATGCGCGGGTCGGGCTTGGAGGCCGTCTCGTCGGCGCAGCGCGTGGCATGAAAACGGTCCGCCAGCCCGAGTTCGCCCAGTACGCGATCGAGACCGCGACGGCTCTTGCCGGTCGCGACCGCAACCCAGTGCCCGCGCTCGCGCAGGGCGTCGAGCAGTTCGAGCGCGCCGGGAAACAACTGCGAGGGCGCGGCATCGGCGGCCACGAAGCGCGCGGCGTAGGTGTCGCGGAACTGCTCGATCCCGCGCTGGTCGAGCTGCGGGTAGAGCTGCGCGATAGCCTGCGGCAGGCCCAACCCGATCACGTCCCCGAACCGCGCATCCCCGAGGTCGTCCAGCCCCTGCTCCGCCGCCGCATGGCGCAGGCAGGACACGATGCGAGCGACCGAGTCCATCAGCGTGCCGTCCCAGTCGAAAACGAACAGGCGCCTCATCGCGGCAACGTCTCCAGCACGCGCGCCAGCGACGCATCGAGCGGGGCGCTGATCGCCAGCGGCTGGCCGTCGGGCAGCCGCAGCGCCACGGAGCTGGCGTGCAGAAAGAGCCGGCGCAGTCCGAATTCGCGCATCTGCCGGTTGAACTCGCGTTCACCGTACTTCTCGTCCCCGGCCACCGGATGGCCGGAAACCTGCGCATGCACGCGGATCTGGTGTGTTCGTCCGGTTACCGGCTGCGCCTCGAGCAGGGTGGCGTCGCGATATACCTCGAGCACGCGGAAGCGGGTCTCGGAGGCCTTGCCGGCCTCGTCGGCGCGCACCACCCGCTCGCCGCCGCGCACCGTGTTCTTCTCGAGCGCCACCGCCACCCGCGTCAGCCGTTTCGGCCAGCGCCCCTGGACCAGGGTGGTGTAGGTCTTGGTAATGGCCCCCTCGCGCAAGGCCTCGTGGAGGTGACGCAGCATCGAGCGCTTCTTCGCGATCATCACGCAGCCCGAGGTGTCGCGGTCCAGCCGGTGCGCCAGCTCGAGCGCGCGGCAGTCAGGTCGCATCGCCCGCAACGCCTCGATCAGACCCAGCGACAGGCCGCTGCCGCCGTGCACGGCGAGCCCGCTCGGCTTGTCGACGACGAGCAACGCAGCGTCTTCATAAAGGATGCGTGCGTCGAGCGCCTGCACCAGTCCGGCCCCGGGTTCGACGCTCTCGCGCTCGGCCACCCGCACCGGCGGCACCCGCACCCGGTCTCCCGCCTGCAGGCGCTGCTCGGGCTTCGCGCGCGCGCTGTTCACGCGCACCTCGCCGCTGCGCACGATGCGGTAGACCCGCGAGCGGGGCACGCCCTTCAGGCGGGCGAGCAGGAAATTATCGAGCCGCTGTCCGGCCTGTTCCTGATCCACCTCGACGAGGCTGACTCCCTGCTGTTGCCCTGCGGCGCGCTGCTGCATGGGCGCAGTCTACCATTTTTGCTGCTAATTGAAGCACTTACCGGATAATGCTATAGTCCGCCCCGCATCGAACCCGCTCCCCCGTGGGAGCGCGCCCGAAAGTCAGGACATCCGTCAGCGCCACCGCCGCATCAACGCGGTGCGCCGGGCGCGCCGACCCGGGCGCCAACGGGGGTTCCAATGCACCATGCCGATGACGCGCCGCTGACCAGGAATCACACAGCGCGACGCTCACGGCGTGCGCCGGTTTCGCCCGGGCGACACCGGCAGACGCAAGGTACCGTGCCGACAGCGACGGGATGCTTGTTGAGATTTTTGTGTGGGCCGGGTTGCGATTTCGCACCGCCCGCTCGACCGGAAAAGACTGAAACGTGTTCCCGTGCCTGCCAGGCATCTGCCGGCCGCTCGGGACGGACGAGACTCGACGGGGCGTAGCCGCCCGGAGTCGCGCGCACGCAATCCAGACTTCGAGGAAGCAAGAAGCCTCTGCAGGACAAGCCACAGATCCCGAATTGCTGTAACAGCGGTACCAAGGTCCCAGCAACCCGCTCAAAGGACATTGGTAGCCATGAAAAGAATGCTCATCAACGCAACTCAGCCAGAGGAGTTGCGGGTCGCCCTGGTCGATGGCCAGCGACTGTACGATCTGGACATCGAGAACCGCAACCGCGCCTCGACCAAGGCCAACATCTACAAGGGCCGCATCACCCGCGTCGAGCCCAGCCTCGAGGCAGCCTTCGTCGAGTTCGGCGCCGACCGCCACGGCTTCCTGCCGCTGAAGGAGATCTCTCCCGAATACTTCCACGGCAACGCCGGCGAGCAGTCGCAGGGGCGTCCTCGCATCCGTGACGTCGTCAAGGAAGGCACCGAAGTGCTGGTGCAGGTCGACAAGGAAGAGCGCGGCAACAAGGGCGCGGCGCTGACCACCTTCATCAGCCTTGCGGGACGCTATCTCGTGCTGATGCCGAACAACCCGCGCGCAGGCGGCATCAGCCGCCGCATCGAGGGCGACGAACGCACGGAGCTGCGTGACGCGCTGAACGCGCTGAACCTGCCCGACGGCATGGGCATCATCATCCGCACGGCCGGCGTCGGCCGTTCGGCCGAAGAACTGCAGTGGGACCTCGACTACCTGCTGCACCTCTGGGGCGCCATCAGCAACGCCGCGGCCGAGAAGCGCGCCCCGCTGCTGGTCTACCAGGAAAGCAACGTCGTAATCCGCGCGATCCGCGACTGCCTGCGCGCCGACATCGACGAGGTGCTGATCGACTCCCAGGACGCCTTCGACAAGGCAGTGGACTTCATCGACCTGGTGATGCCGAACTACCGCAACCGGGTGAAGCTCTACAAGGATCCGGTGCCGCTGTTCAACCGCTACCAGATCGAGAGCCAGATCGAGACGGCCTACCAGCGCGAGGTGAAGCTTCCCTCCGGCGGCTCGATCGTGATCGACCCGACCGAGGCGCTGGTGTCGATCGACATCAACTCCTCGCGCGCCACCAAGGGCCAGGACATCGAGGAGACCGCGCTGCAGACCAACCTGCAGGCGGCCGACGAGATCGCGCGGCAACTGCGCCTGCGCGACATGGGCGGGTTGATCGTGATCGACTTCATCGACATGAACAGCACGCGCAACCAGAAGGAAGTCGAGAATCGCCTGCGCGACGCGCTGGTTCCCGACCGCGCCCGCGTGCAGGTCGGGCGCATCTCGCGCTTCGGCCTGATGGAAATGTCGCGCCAGCGGCTGCGCCCCTCGCTGGAGGAGACCAGCTCCGTGGTCTGCCCGCGCTGCACCGGCCAGGGCACCATCCGTGACACCAAGTCGCTCGCCCTCTCGGTGCTGCGCCTGGTCGAAGAGGAGGCCGGCAAGGAACGCAGCGCGCAGATCCGCGCCATCGTGCCGGTGGAGATCGCGACCTACCTGCTGAACGAAAAGCGCCGCGCGATCATCGATATCGAGCAGCGCAACCGCCTGCACGTGATGGTGATCCCGAACCCGAACATGGAGACGCCGCACTTCGAAGTCGTGCGCCTGCGTGACGACAACGCGCTGCTGCAGAGCGAGGAGCCGAGCTTCCTGGCGATCCCCGAGGCACCGCCGCCCGTGGACCTGGTCACCCGCACGGCGGAGCCGGTCAAGGCGCCCGTGGCTGCGGTGCAGTCCATCGCGCCGCCCAAGCCGGCGCCGGTCGCGGCGCCCGAGCCGGTCGCGGCAGCGGCTCCCCCTCCCGTCGCGGCGCCTGCTCCGGTCGCTGCGGCACCCGTCGCCCCCGCGACGCCGGCCAAGCCCGGTTTCGTCAAATCGCTGCTGGGCTTCCTGTTCGGCGGCGGCACTGCCGAGCCCGCACCCGCCGCGGTTGCCGCGCCCGCGCCGCAGCCCGCGGAAGCCCGGCGCCGGCCTGAAGGCGCGCGCAGCGGCGAACCGGCGCTCGGAGAAGGCGAGCGCGAGCGCGGTGAAGGCGAGCGCCGCACTGGCGGCCGACGTCGCCGGGGCGGCTCCGGCCGTGGCCGCGGCGGCGAACGTGGTGAGCGTGGTGAGCGCGAAGCGCGCCCGGAAGCGCCCCGCGGCGAGCCACGTGGCGAAACAGCGCGCGGCGAACGCGCGCCCCGTCCGCCACGTGAGGAATCCGCGGGCGAGGGACGTCCGCCGCGCGGCGGCGAAGGCCGTCCGGCACAGCGCGCCGAAGGCGGTCCCGAGCGGCGCCCGGCGGGCCATCAACCCCGCACGCGCGGCCCGCGCCAGCGGGGAGAAATCCAGGCCGCGGAAGGCGCTGCCGAGCCGGCCGTGGTAGAGGTGCCTCGAGCGTCGCTGCCAGCGGCCGCACTCACCGTGCCCGCGCAACCGCCGACTGACGTCGAGGTCGAGGAGATCGCGACGGCCCAGTCCGCAGCGCTCGAAGAGCAGGAAGCGGCACCGGGTGCCGAGGGTGAGCGTCGCCGTTCGCGCGGACGCCGCGGTCGCGGCCGACGCCGTGCGGAAGGCGAACCGGTGGAAACCGTGTTCACCGCCGAGGGCGACGAGGCCGACAGTGCACACGTTCAGATGGAACTGATCGAGGCCGAGGCGGAGATGGCCGAGGTCGCAGCCGGCGTGGAACTCGCCGGGCAAATGCCGGAGCCCGCCGCAGTGGCGGCCGAGGCCGTCATCGAGACCATCGCGCCCGAAGCGCCCGTCCCCGCCAGGAGCGTTGCGATGGAAGAGGTTCCGGCGGTGGCGCAGCGCGAACCGATGCGCGAGGAAGCCGCGCCTGCGGCCGCTCCCGCCGTAGCGCCGGCCCCCGTGATGGCGCCACGCGTTGCCCCTGCGCTGCGCGCGGCACGGCCAACCGGCCGCGCTGCCAACGACCCGCGCATCAATCCGCGTCGGATCGCCGAGGTGGAGATCATCACCGAATCGCTGGTGATCGATCCCTCGAGCTTCCCGCCGGTGGAACTCCCGCAGCCGACGCGTCCGCAGCCGCCGCGCGCGGCCAACGACCCGCGCCTGGGCCGCGCGAGCGCTGGTGCGCAAACGCAGGGCAATGCTGCGCTCGAGTTGTCGACGCAGAGCGAAGAGGCGACGGAAGAAGCCCAAGGCTGATGCCTCGCATGGCCGCCGTTGCCGGCAAACCGGCAGCGGCGGCTATAATGCGCACCGCTTCATGGAAGGGTGGCTGAGCGGTTTAAGGCAGCGGTCTTGAAAACCGTCGTAGGTGAGAGCCTACCGTGGGTTCGAATCCCACCCCTTCCGCCAATTCCAGCCATATCGTCTTGATTCGATTAGTATTCTTTTGCCTTCCCTGCCCCCATGAGCGATTCGAGCCGTGGCTGCACGGCGTCGTCGCCACCTACCAGGGGCAACTGGAGTGCAATGCTCTGCCGCGCCAACGGCCAGTCTAAGGCTTCCTGTTCAGG
>CAYXJM010000006.1:17029-26274 GCA_964465455.1 uncultured Klebsiella sp. | reverse complement strand
TTCACCTCGAAGTCGCGCAGCCCCAACGCGTATTCGCCCTTGGGGCTGCGCCGGCGCGCCAGCGTGATCAGGCCCGAGAGCTCGACGTAGGCGCGCCGCTCGGGTGCGAGCACTACCAGCAGCAGCCCGTCGTCGAGGCGGAACTCGGCGCCGATGATCAACTGCAGCCCGTGCTCGCGCGCCGCCACGTGGGCCTTGACCACGCCGGCCAGCGAGCATTCGTCGGTGATCGCGAGCGCGCGGTAGCCCTGGCGCGCGGCCTCGGCGACCAGTTCCTCCGGGTGCGAGGCGCCGCGCAGGAAGCTGAAGTTGCTGATGCAGTGCAGTTCGGCGTAGGACATCCGGATCTGGCAATAATATGTACATATATACAGTACATAAAGCCTTGGCGGCTGCCAACCGCTACCATGCGCACCTCGTGACCGCAGATGGAGCCCCGATGGCCGCCCGCGCCGAACCGTTCTGGAGCCGAAAGACCCTCGGGCAGCTGAGTCGCGAGGAGTGGGAGTCGCTGTGCGACGGTTGCGGGCTGTGCTGCCTGCAGAAGCTGGAGGACGAGTACACGCGGCGGATCTACTACACCAACGTGGCCTGCAAGCTGCTCGACCTGCAGACCTGCCGGTGCAGCGACTATGCGCGACGCCAGGAGTTCGTGCCCGACTGCATCGCGCTGACGCCCGGCGAGGCCGATGCGTATCGCTGGCTGCCCGAGACCTGTGCCTACCGCCTCGTGGCCCAGGGCGACCCGCTGCCCCCCTGGCACCACCTGGTCTGCGGCGATCGCGACGCCGTGCACCGTGCCGGCATTTCGCGCGCGGGCCGGATGCTGCCCGAGGCCGCCGTGCCCGAGGAGGACTGGGAGGAGCACATCATCTTCCGCATCGGCTGAGGCCGGCACGGTTGCCGTGCGAGGCCGCCAACCGCCGGGGCCAGGCGCGCAGCGCTTGCGCCCGCCGGCACACGCATGAGATATCAACACGTCGTTTCACGAGGAAGCTGGACCATGTCACTCGACTTCGACAGCGCGCGCCTGCGCGACCCGAACCTTCGCCCCGAACACGAGGAGTGGCGCGCGCAGCTGCGCCGTTTCATCGACCGCGAGATCATGCCGCACGTCGACGAGTGGGACGAGGCCTGCCGGATTCCGGATGCGCTGTGGCCCAAGGCGGCGGAAACGGGGCTCCTCGGCCTCGGCTACCCCGAAGCCTACGGCGGCACCGCCGAAGGCATCGACATCTACCACCAGAACATCGTGGCCGAGGAACTCGCGCGCACCAGCCTCGGCGGCATCAACAGCACGCTGCTGGTCCACGGCATCGCGCTGCCCCCCGTGGTGCACTTCGGCTCCGAGGAGATGAAACAGGCGGTGATCCCGCCGGTGCTGCGCGGCGAGAAGCGCATTTCGCTCGCGATCACCGAACCCTCGGGCGGGTCCGACGTGGCGAACATCCGCACCACGGCGCGCCGCGACGGCGACGACTTCGTCGTTAGCGGCTCCAAGACCTTCATCTCCGGCGGCATGGGCGCCAACTGGTTCACGACCGCCGTGCGCACGGGCGGCGAGGGCGCGCGCGGCATCTCGGTGCTGCTGATTCCCGCCGACAGCCCCGGCGTCTCGCGCACGCCGCTCGCGCGCAAGCAGGGCTGGTGGTGCTCGGACACCGCGACCATCCACTTCGACGAGGTGCGCGTGCCGGCCGCGAGCCTGGTCGGCCCGGAGAACATGGGCTTCCTCGTGCTGATGGCCAACTTCAACAACGAGCGCATGGCGATGGCGGTCGGCATGGAAGCCTTCGCGCGCGTGTGTCTGGAGGAGGCCGTGAGCTGGGCGCGCGAGCGCCACACGTTCGGCAAGCGGCTGGCGGACCACCAGGTGATCCGCCACAAGATCGCGACGATGAAGCAGCGCATCAATGCCACCCAGGCCTACATCCAGCTGTGCTCGCGCCAGATCGTGGACGGCTCGGTGCAACCGGGCGACATCGCGCTGCTGAAGGTCCAGGCCAGCGAGACCATGGAGTTCTGCGCCCGCGAGGCCATGCAGGTGCTGGGCGGCGCGGGCTACCTGCGCGGCAACCGCGTCGAGCGGATCTACCGCGAGGTGCGCGTCAACGCGATCGGTGGCGGCTCCGAGGAGATCATGCGCGATCTCGCGGCGCGGCAGTTCGGGCTTTGATCCTGCAATATCCGTAGGTCGGGCTTCAGCCCGACAAGGCGTTGTCGGCATGAATGCCGACCCACATTGGCAGAACAGGGGACACCAATGCGTTTGACCGAGGAACACCAGGCGATTCGCGCCACGACCGCGAAGTTCGTCGACACCGAGATCAACCCGCACGCCGATGCGTGGGAAGCGGCCGGCATCTTCCCGGCCCACGAGCTGTTCCGCAAGATGGGTGCGCTCGGCCTGCTCGGCATCGCGAAACCGGTCGAGTACGGCGGGCTCGGCCTCGACTACAGCTACCAGGTCGTCTTTGCCGAGGAACTCGGTCGCATCGCGAGCGGCGGCGTCGGCATGGCGATCGGGGTGCAGACCGACATGGCCACGCCGGCGCTGGCGAAGTTCGGCAGCGACGCGCTGCGGCGCGAGTTCCTCGCGCCCGCGATCAGCGGCGAGTACGTGGCCTCGATCGCGGTGAGCGAGCCGGGGGCGGGCTCCGACGTGGCCGCCATCACCACGCGGGCGGTGAAGCACGGCGACGACTACGTGATCAACGGCACGAAGATGTGGATCACCAACTCGACGCAGGCCGACTTCCTCTGCCTGCTCGCGAACACCGGCGAGGGGAAGCCGCACCTCAACAAGTCGCTGATCGTGGTACCGACGAAGCTGCCGGGCGTCTCGTTCTCGCCGCGGCTGGACAAGCTCGGGATGCGTTCTTCCGACACGGCGCAGATCTTTCTCGACGACGTGCGCGTGCCGCAGCGCTACCGCATCGGGGAGGAAGGGGCGGGCTTCATATACCAGATGCTGCAGTTCCAGGAGGAACGCCTCTACGCAGCCGCCGCCGGCCTGAAGGGCATGGAGGCCTGCATCGACGCGACGATCGAGTACACGCGCAACCGCAAGGCCTTCGGCCAGTCGATACTCGACAACCAGGTGGTCCACTACCGGCTGGCGGAACTGCAGACCGAGGTCGAGGCGCTGCGCGCGCTCACCTACGCCGCGGTCGAGGGTTACATCCACGGCGAGGACGTCACGATGAAGGCCTCGATGGCGAAGCTGAAGGTCGGACGCCTGGCGCGCGAGGTGAGCGACGCCTGCCTGCAGTACTGGGGCGGCATGGGCTTCATGTGGGACAATCCCGTCGCGCGCGCCTACCGCGATTCGCGTCTCACCTCGATAGGCGGCGGCGCCGACGAAGTGATGCTCGGCATCATCTGCAAGCAGATGAACATCCTTCCCGGCAAGAGGAAACCCGCGCCATGAGCCTGGATCCGCAATTCGGTGAGCGCTACGGACCGTGGGCGCTCGTCGCCGGCGCGTCCGACGGCATCGGCGAGGCCTTCGCGCGGCGCATCGCGCAGGCGGGCATCAACGTCGTGTTGCTGGCGCGGCGCGCGGCGTTGCTGCAGTCGCTGGCGAGCGAACTGCGCCAGCAGTTCGGTGTCGCGACGCGCGAGCTCGTGGTCGATCTCACCGCGGACGGGTTGCTTCCCGCCGTGCGGGAGGCAACGGACGACCTCGAGGTCGGCCTGCTGGTCTACAACGCGGGAGCGGCGCACGGCGCGGAGCATTTTCTCGACCGCACCGCCGAGGCGGCGTTGTCGATGGTCGCGCTGAACTGCCGCGGCCCGGTGCTGCTGGCGCACCACTTCGGCGCGCGCATGCGCGAGCGTCGGCGCGGCGGCATCGTCCTGCTGTCCTCGCTGGCCGCGCTGTCCGGCAGCGCGCACATCGCGGTCTACTGCGCCACCAAGTCCTTCGACATGGTGCTGGCCGAGGGCTTGTGGCACGAGCTGAAGCCGGTCGGCGTCGACGCGATGTGCCTCGTGGTCGGCGCGACCCTCACGCCGAGCATGCTGGCGAGCCGGGGCAGCTTCCGCGACTATCCGGGCATCATGCAGCCGGCGGACGTGGCCGGGGAGGGGCTCGGCTTTCTCGGCCGGGGGCCCGTCTGGGTGGCCGGCGCGCACAATCGCGCGGTGCTCTCCGCGATGTTGCCGGGCTCGCGCGTCGCCGCGATCAATGGCCTGAGCCAGGCCACCGCCTCGATCTACGGCCTGCCGCCGGTGACGGTCGAGGGCGAAGACGTCAACGGTTGACCCTCAGCTCTCGGACGCCACGCTGAAGAAGGCCTGGTAGTCGGCGACCTTGCGCCGCTCGGCGGCGGCATCGAGGCCGGTGTCGGCGAAAGCGTGGCGGTGGCCGCCGTGCTTGCTCGCGGGATTCTCTGCCAGGTAGCGCTGGATCGCCGCCTCGAAGTCCGCGGTGAACGCTATCCCGAGCCAGGCGTACAGGCGGCGCACTTCGCCCACCGGGTCGCGCATGAAGTCGCGGAACTGCACGTCGAAGACCTGCGCCGGGTCGATCCTGCCGGCGCGGCGCCAGGCCACCGAGGCATCCAGCGCGCTCGCGCAGTTCCCTGACCACTCGCGCGCGACCTCCTGCGGGTCGGAAACGCGCGCATAGGCGCTGCGCATGGTGGGCAGCATGCTGGCCAGCGAGGACACGATGCGCAGCGGGTCGCGGTGCGTCTGCACCAGGCGGGCGTCGGGGTAGACCGCGAGCAGGGACTCCAGCGTCCACAGGTGCGCGGGAGACTTCAGCACCCAGCGCTCGCCCGGGTGGCGCCACTGCAGGTATTGCAGCATGCGGCGATGGTAGCGGTACGCGCGCTCGTGATCGGCCTCCTGCAGCAGCCACTTCGTGTACGAGGGCAGGCGGAAGACGGTGTTGTACTGCATGCTGACGAAGACGTCGGCGGTGATTGCGACACACTCCTGCGGCAGCGTGCTGCCCATGCGGTGCAGGTTCTGCACGCCGGGCATCAGCGCTTCCGAGATGCGCAGCTCGCGCGCATGTCGCGCGATGCGCGGGTCGGTCCCGCGGGTCGCCGTCTGCGGCGGCGGGAAGGGGTGCGCGACCTCCCAGGAGGCCGGGCAGCGGTTGGACGAATCGAGCGCCAGCAGTTCGTGCAGGATCGACGTGCCGGTGCGTGGCATGCCCACGATCACGATCGGGCGCGCTATCCCCGTGGCCAGCATGTCGGGGTGGCGCGCGATCCAGTCCTGCAACTGCAACTGGTGGCCGAGCGCGCCCAGCAGCATCCGTCGCGCCAGCACGCGGCCGAGCGGCGTCAGCGCGGCTTCCTCCTCGAGCGAGCGGCACAGCACGGCGAGCGCTTCCTCGTACGGCCCCTCGGGCCCGAAGTCATCCAGTCCGGTGTCGGCGCGGGCGCGCGCGATCAGCTCCGCCGGCGCGAGCGGGCGCTGCGGCAGCAGGCCCAGGACCGCGTTCAGCGCGCGCACGACGGCCAGAGGCCGGGGCGCCGCGATCATCGCGCCGCATCCGTGCCGCCGGACGCGCGCAAATACCGGCGTCTCATGCCGCGGCGATGTCGGCGAACTTCACCAGCCTCGCCCGTGGCGTGGGCACCGCGGTGGTGGCCAGCAGGAAGCGCCAGTACATCAGGCCGCTGGCGCGGCCCTCGGTATCGAGCCAGTTCGGTACCCCGGGGTCGCGGTGGGCGACGATCAACCGGTAGCTGCCGCCGTCGCCGAGCGCCATCTGCGCGCGGTTCAGCGACACCCGGCGCCGCGTGTAGTCGAAAGTCTGCATGTAGCGGTTCCAGAGCACCAGGTTCGCGAAGCGGCACTGGGGCAGTTCGCCCTCGATCAGCAGGGCCTCGTCGGGGCGCAGCACGAAGGGCGCGGCGCAGTAGTGCGCGTGCAGGTTGCCGTAGCCGGTCTCGCTCGACCACTGGCCGGGGGCGTTGAACACGTTCGGCACCCGCGAGAACCACGCCGGCGTCCTGTCGCCCGCGGACGCGCTCGCCAGCGTCACCGCCAGCATCGCGCCGACGAAGCGGCTCACCGTGGCAATGCGCCGGGCGATTTCCGCGTCGTCCGGCGCGGGCGAGAGCGGCGGGGGATCGATGGCCTCGATGCGCAGCGGCACCTGGAAGGCGGTCTGGTTCACGATGCAGTTGCGGCTCTCGTAGTAGTGGCGCGTCGTGATCTGGCCCGAGTCCGGCGCGAGCTGGAGCCAGTTGCCGCTGGCAGGGCGTGTGGCGCTCGCAATGATCTCGTAGTTGCCGTCCGGGTCCACCGCCATGTGCGTGTCGTCGAGGGCTCCGGTGGAACTGGCGGCCGCATTGCCACCGGCGCTGCCGCCTTCGACCGTGAAGGAGGTGAAAGTGGCCCCCGCGAGGTTGCCGCGGATGCGGTAGCTGCGGTCGCCCCGCACCGGCGCGAAGTAGTACAGCGCGTCCGGATTGTCGCCGAGCAGCTTGCGCGCGGGGGCAACGTACGGCGTCCAGTCCGGTCTCTCCGGATCGGCTTCGAGCCAGAAATTGATCGCGGTGTTCAGCAAGTGCAGCACGAGGCGCTGGCCCTCGGCCAGGTCCTGCGCCGTCGTGATGCCGTAGGCGGGGCAGAGATAGCGCGCCTGCAACTCGCCGATGCTGCGCAGCAACTCCTGCATCGCCGTGGCGCTGGCGCTGGCCGGCGCGGTGACTGCGGTCTCCGCCGCGTGCGCGGGGTTGGTGAAGAGCGCCGTGGCGCCGCCGAGCGCCGCGGCGCCGAGCACGAAGTCCCTCCGATCCATTTGTTGTTCTCCGTTTGGACGTGCAGGAGTGGGCACTATAATTCCGGCCCATGGACAACCCGCATTACAGCCTCGTCAGGTAGGTCCGGGATGGCGCCCGTCGTAATACAGGTGATAGACGCACTGCGCTCCATCGTGGGCGACGCCCACGTGCTCGCGGACGCGGCGTCGCTTGCAGCCTACGGTACGGACCGCACCGCGATCGCGCCGCCCGCCCCCTGTTGCGTGGTGCGGCCCGGCAGCACCGCGGAGGTGAAGGCGATCGTCGATTGCGCGCGCGAGCGTGGCATCGCGCTGGTGCCTTCGGGCGGTCGAACCGGCCTGAGCGGCGGCGCGATCGCCGCGCACGGCGAGGTGGTGGTGTCGCTCGAGCGCATGAACCGCCTGCTGGAGTTCAATGTCGCCGAGCGCACCCTCACGGTGGAAGCGGGCATGATCACCGCCGAGGTCCAGCGGCACGCGAGCGCGCGTGGCCTGCAGTACGCGGTGGACTTCGCATCGGCCGGGTCCAGCCACATCGGCGGCAACGTCGCCACCAATGCCGGCGGCATCAAGGTGATCCGCTACGGCATGACGCGCGAGCAGGTGCTCGGGCTGACCGTGGTCGACGGGCGCGGGGAGCTGATGCGGCTCAACCGCGGGCTGCTCAAGAACAACACCGGACCCGACCTGCGTCACCTGTTCATCGGCTCCGAGGGCATTCTCGGGATCATCACCGAGGCCACGCTCGCGCTGCGCCCCGCGCCTGGCCCGCTCGACGTGATGCTGCTCGCCGTGCGCGACTTCGCTGCGATCCTCGACGTGCTGCGCGTGTTCGCGGACGGCGCCACGCTGCACGCATTCGAGTTCTTCGGCCACAACGGCCTCGAGCGCGTGCTCGAGCGCCGGCAGCGCAAGTCGCCGCTCGGGGTCGCGGCGCCGTTCTACGTGCTGGTCGAGTTCGAGAACGCAGGCCCCGACGCGCCGGACCGGGCCACGCGGCTGTTCCAGGCGTGCGTGGACGCGGGTTGGGTGCGCGACGGCGTGCTGAGCCAGAGCGTGGCGCAGGCGCGCGAGCTGTGGTTGCTGCGCGAGTCGATGTCCGAGACCCTCGCGCGCTGGCAGCCCTACAAGAACGACATCGGCCTGAGGATCTCGGCGCTGCCGGCGTTCATCGAGCGCGCGCAGGCGCTGGTCGCGCGCGAGTACGGCGGACTCGAAGTGGTGTGGTACGGACACGTCGGCGACGGCAACCTGCACCTGAACGTGCTGAAGCCCGACGCCATGCCGGTCGACGAGTTCGCCGCCTTCTGCGCCCGCGCGACGCGCCGCGTCGCGGCACTGGTGCAGGACTGCGGCGGCAGCGTGTCCGCCGAACACGGCGTGGGCCTGCTGAAGAAGGACATCCTCGGCTTCACTCGCGGCCCCGCCGAGATCGAGGCCCTGCGACAGCTCAAGCGCGTGTTCGACCCGGCGGGCATCATGAATCCCGGCAAGGTCCTCGACCCGTGACCGCGCACCGCTCGCGCGCGGCGCCGGTGCTCAGGCGAAGCTCAGGATCCTGTTCGCCCGGTCCTTCTTCTCCATCACGACGCGGCCGTTGATCCGCACGATGCCCTCCAGCGTCGGTTCCTTGTCGATGCCACGGTGGATCAGGCAGGGGGTGCAGACGTTCAGGATGCCGCCGCCCGCCATGAACAGGCGCATGCGCGTCGCGAGGTCGTGCGTTTCGAAAGGCGCACCGATGCTGAAACCGTCGGCCGCGCCCGCGACCGCGAGCGGTGCCGCGTCGAACATGAGCACCACCTCGACGCGCTTGCGCTTGTCCTCGATCTCGATGTTGGCGAGCACGAAGGGAATCGTCGCTTTTTCGCCGTTGTCCTTGCCGTAACCGGCGATGATCAGGGTGTCGATGGTGTCGCTCATGGGATGTCTCCGCGCAGTCTGGTGGCGAATCGCCAGTGTAAGCGGCACGGGTGCCGGCGTCATCGCCGTCGCGTTTCCGCCGGCGCTGCCGCGTTGTTGACAGTCACCGGGACGCCCGATACTTTACACGACAAAGTGATTCCCCGGAGCCTGCCGTGAGAGACGTCGACCTGGCGCTGAGCGAGCTTGCCGACATCCGCGCGCAACTCGCCGCGAGCACCCGCTTCCAGGGGCTCGCCCCGGAGTTCAATCTGCTGATGGGCATCGCTGCCTTCGTCGTCGCGGCGGTCCAGGGTTACCAGGCGCCCGACGGCGCCGGCTTCGTTGCCGTTTGGGGGGCAGTGATTGCCGCGTGCGCGGCCATTGCGGTGCTCGAAGGGGTTTCCCGCGCGCGCCGGCTGCACGGCGGTATGGCGCGCGCGATGCTCGGCGTCGCGCTGCAGAAAGCACTGCCGTTCGCCGTCGCGGGGCTCGTGGTCACCTGGACCATCTGCACCTTCGCGCTGGAGAGCGCGTGGATGCTTCCGGGCCTGTGGCAGATCCTGCTGGGACTGCTCGGCTTCGCGGCGCT
>CAYXJM010000006.1:0-16929 GCA_964465455.1 uncultured Klebsiella sp. | reverse complement strand
GGATGCTTCCGGGCCTGTGGCAGATCCTGCTGGGACTGCTCGGCTTCGCGGCGCTGGCGAACCTGCCGCGCGAGATCGCGTGGGTCGCCGGCTGGTACCTGTGCTGCGGTGCCGTCGTGCTGGCCCTGGCCGGGGAGGCGAGAGTCCTGTCGCCGTGGATGATGGGCATTCCGTTGGGCGTCGGGCAGCTCGCGGTCGCGGTGATTCTCCTGCGCGCCGATGGGGAGGGCCGCAGAGGTGAGTAAGTCCGAGGCGCCCTATGCGTATCGCGGGCTGGACCGGGTATTCCACGAGAAGGCACGCCTGGGAATCGTGAGCTCGCTGATCGGACATGCCGACGGTCTCGCCTTTGCGGACCTGAAGGCACTGTGCGATCTCACGGACGGCAACCTCAGCCGGCACCTGCAGGTACTGCAGGAGGCCGGCTACGTCGAGATCGAAAAGGGCTTCGAAGGCAAGCGCCCGTGTACCCGTTGCCGCATGACGGGCAAGGGCCGCGCGCGGTTTTCGGAATACCTCGGCGTGCTCGAGCAGGTACTGCGCAAGGCGGCATCCGGCAGAGAGCACGGCGAGGGCGACGATGCGCGCGGAACCGGATGGCATCCGGCGCAGCGTTGACCCGCCTTGATGGCGAATACGGGGAGAGGCGAGATGGCGGTTTCACAGGCATCCTCGCAGCGCGTGCCCGCGCACGTGCCCGCTGCGCTGGTCCGGGACATCGACATCAACGTCTTCACCAGCGAGCTCGACGACCCGTTCCTCGCCGGTGCGCGTCTGCATGACGGCCCCGATATCTTCTGGGCGACGATGGCCGCGAACGGTCACCCCGGTTGGGTGCTCACGCGCTATGCCCTGGTGCAGGAGGCGTATGCCGACCCTGGCCATTTCTCCAGCGAGCGGAGCGACCTCGCCATCCTGGGCGTGAACTGGAAGCTGAATCCGCTCGAATTCGATCCGCCCGAGCACCACAAGTACCGCAGCATCCTGAACCCGCTGTTCTCGCCGCGCGCCGTCCGTGCGCTGGACGAGCCGGTGAAGGCGGTGTGCAGTGCGCTGATCGACGGGTTCGCGGACCGGGGCTCGTGCGAATTCGTCGGTGAATTCGCCGAGAAGTTTCCGTCATACATCTTCCTGGACCTGATGGGTCTGCCGCACGAGATGTTGCCCCAGTTCCTGGCATGGGAGCGTGACCAGTTACGGGCGCCCGATCCCCGCGACAAGCTGGCGGCGATGCGGGGCGTGCTCGACTACCTCGACAGGTTCGTCGACGAGCAGCGCGTGAATCCGGGCACGGAACTGATGAAGACGATCGTCACGACGCGGCAGCTCGAGGGGCGCCCGCTGACCAGGGACGAGATCATGGGCATGGTGTTCCTGCTGTACATCGGTGGCCTCGACACCGTCTACAGCACCCTCGGCTGGATCTTCCGCCACCTCGCCGCAGACCAGGCGCTGCAGGAGCGGCTGCGCGCCGACCCGGAACTGGTTCCCTGGGCCGTGGAAGAATTCTTGCGTGCGTATCCGGTGGCTTCACCTCACCGCAAGATCAAGGAGGACGTCGAGTTCCACGGCGTGCAGATGCGCAGGGGCGACCACGTCCTGATGGCGACGTTCCTGGCGCACCGGGACCCGCGGGCCTTCGACAATCCGCACCAGGTCGACGTCGACCGCCATCCGCGCCACATGGCGTTCGCATCGGGTCCGCACACCTGCCTGGGGCTTCACCTGGCCAAGCGCGAGTTGAGGACCGTGGTCGAGGCCTTCCTTGCGCGCTGCCGGAACATCCGTATGCCGCAAGGCGAGCGCTACGAATACCACACCGGCGGCACGTGGGGCGTGGACCGGCTGGTGCTCGAGTGGGATTCGCCCTGAGCGGTACGAGCGGGCCCGCGCGCCCCGGGCGCGCGGCGTCTCAGGCGAGCAGGTAGCGGTCGAGCTCCTGGTGCATGTTGAGTATCAGTTTCTCCTGGTTCGCCGCGAGCCAGGTCTGGTGCATCCCCTGCGAGCGCAGGCCCTCCTGGATGCGCGGGATATTGCCGAGATCCTGCCGCGGGATGAGGCCGATCTGCTCCGGGTCGTCCAGCGCGGTCGCCACCTGCACGCTCGCGCGCGGGGGGGTGACGCCCTCGGGGTAGGTCTTCACCGAGAAGATCTCGAAGGTGCAGCGGTTCGGATCCTCGCCGTCGGGCAGCGCGCGGTAGATGGCCGCGTTGCCGGCCTGCGGCAGGATCAGCACGTTCGGGAAGATGACGATCACCCCGGACCACATCGCCAGTATCTCCGGCGACAGCTTCGGCATCGCCCGCCCGACCCTGGCGGCGTGCTCGTACTGCAGGCGCACGTACTCCGCGCCGAGATTGGTTCCGGGGGGGAGCTGCTTTCCGCGCAGCGTGAGCAGCAGATCGATGTCCTCCTTGAGGATCATCGCGCCGAGGCCCTCCGAGGTCAGGCTCATGCGCGCGGCCATCTCTTCCAGCGGATCGCCCGTCGGCTCCTGCACGTGGCCGGCCACCGGCGTCTTGTCGCCGCCGAAGAAGCGTCCGTGCCCGCGCGGCATGGCGTCGTAGACGAGGTTGCGATACATCAGGTCGCCGTCGACGCGGTCGCCGTAGACGATCTCGCGCCCCACCTTCTCGAGCTGCGGATGCGTGGCCGAGACGTGATAGGCCTCGTAGAACGCTTCCTGGGCGACTTTCCAGTTCGACGGAATGGCGACCTTCTTCCACCAGTGATGCCGCATCTCGCCGATCGCCAGGTCCTCGAGGTACTGGCGCAGCGGTGCGATGAACTCGTCGAAAGGCTGCGGATTGCGGTCCAGGTTGATGAACACGAAGCCGGCGAAGACGACGGAGTGCACTTCCCTCATCGCGACGTCGCTGTCGCGCAACTCGCCGCCGCGGAATTCCTGCCGTTCCAGCACGAGCTTGACGTTGCCCGCGAGATCCCACCGCCAGCCGTGGAACGGGCAGACGATCCGGCCCGCGTCGAAGTGGCCGCAGCCGTGACCCAGGGTGGTTCCCCGGTGCGGGCAGAAGTTGTAGTAGGCCTTGATCGTGGACTGGTCCACGCGCACCAGCAGGATCGACTGGTCGCCGATCCTGTAGGTGGTGTAGTCGCCGGTCTGCGGAATCTCGTCGACACGCGCGGCGACCTGCCAGACGCGGTTCCACAGTTTCGCGTATTCGAGCCGGGCAAAGTCCGGGTCGGTATAACGGCCGACGCCTACGCCTTGCGACATCGTTTGCCAGCGTGCCGGCCAGTCCGTGCTGCCAGCGGATGTGTGCGCAGAATCCTCTGCGGTCGGCGGGCGGGATGCGACGCTCATGGGATATTCCTGTCAGAAAAACCGTGTGTGGACCGCCTTCGCGGAGGGGGCCCCGGGCGGCGACTCGCGGGCATCCTAGGCAGCTCGGCGAGACGCGGTCGTTGATCTGGATCAATGCCGAGGTACGTGGCTTGATACATGGTATTAATCAACGCTGTTGAATAAAGACGGACGCATTTCGGGAGCGAACGGAAGCCCTCGTTCCCGGTCGAAAAGGCACCGTGCTGCGTCGTTTGCGTGCACCTGAAGCGCTCGCGGTCCGCGAGCCAGTTCACTCACACCCGGGAGGAAGACAACATGTCCACAGCCACTGCAGCCGCCAGTCTTGACCGACTCGAAGCCACAGACATGTCCCCGCTGATCGGCAGCAGGGTCGCGCTCGACAAGGCCGCCTTGCTGAGCGGCGGCTATGCGGCGGAGCTGCGCGAACTGCTCGAGCGCCGGGGGGTCGTCGTGTTCCCGAAGATCGACTTCACCGACGAGGAGCAGGTGGCCTTCACGAAAACGATGGGCACGTTCCTGCCGGAGCTGGAAGGGCAGGACGTCTACAACATCACGCTCGACAGCTCGCTGAACAAGAAGTCGGACTACCTCAGGGGATCGCTGTACTGGCACGCCGACGGGACGATGAACAAGGTGCCCATCGGCGTTGCCGTCCTCACCAGCAAGGTGCTTCCGACCTGGGGCGGGAACACCGAGTTCTGCAACACCTACGCCGCATACGACCAGCTGCCGGCGGAGGACAAGCGGCAGCTCGAGGGGTTGAAGGCGATGCACTCGGCGTGGACCTCGCTGTTCTATTACGAGCCGGAACCGAGCCTGGCGAAGCTCGAGGAGATGATGAGGATCGGCGAGGTCGAACTGCCGCTGGTGTGGAAGCACCGTTCGGGCCGCAAGTCGCTCGTGCTGGGCTGCACGGCGCACCACGTGATCGGGATGGATCCCACGGAAAGCACCCGGCTGCTGGTGCGGTTGCGCGACTGGGCGACGCAGCCGCGGTTCGTCTACAGCCACGAATGGTCGGTCGGCGACGCGGTGATGTGGGACAACACCGGCACGATGCACCGCGCGATGCCCTATGACCCGAATTGCGGTCGCCTGCTCCATCGGACCAAGACCGCGGGCGAGGAGCCGATCGTTTAAGGCGCCCCCTGTCGGCCACGGGGGCGTGGCGATGTTGACGCGCGCTCGGCTTGTGCAGTAACGTATGATTTATAGTCAACAGTGTTGTTTATAAAGATGCGTCGTCAGTCGTCAGTCGTCATCGTCAAGGGCCGGGGCCCGCGAACTGGAGGTTTGGAAGTGATAAACGAGAAGTCGCCGGGATTGCCCCCGGCCGCAGAGATCAGCATCCCCGCGCTGAAGGAAAGGTACCGGCTGGAGCGCGACCGCCGGATGCGCAAGGAGGGCCAGGGCCAGTACGTCAAGCCGGTCGACGACTTCGCCGATGCCTACGAGGCGGATCCTTACACGCCGGTGACGCCGCGCGACCCGGTTTCCGAGGACGTCGGGATCGCGATACTCGGCGGGGGCTGGTCGGGCATCATGGCGGGAGTCGGACTGAGGAAGGCCGGGGTCAGCGATTTTCGCACGATCGATCACGCGGGGGATTTCGGCGGCGTCTGGTACTGGAACCGCTATCCCGGCCTGCAGTGCGACAACGACGCCTATTGCTACCTGCCGCTGCTCGACGAGACCGGCTTCATGCCGTCGAAGAAATTCACCGACGGCTTCGAGATCCGCGAGTACGCCCAGAGCATCGCCCGGCGGTACAAGCTCTACGACAACGCCCTGTTCCACACCCTGGTCAACGCGCTGCGCTGGGACGAAGGCCTCAAGCGCTGGCGCATCGGCACGGGGCAGGGCGACGAGATCCGCGCCCGCTTCGTGATCCTCGCGAACGGTCTGCTGAACATACCGAAGCTGCCCGGCATTCCCGGCATACACGGTTTCAAGGGCCACATGTTCCACACCGCGCGCTGGGATTACGACTACACCGGGGGCGACCAGGCCAATCCCGTGCTCGACAAGCTGGCGGACAAGCGCGTCGCCATCGTGGGAACGGGCGCGACCGCGATCCAGGTGGTGCCTTTTCTCGGCAAATATGCCAAGCAGTTCTACGTGCTGCAGCGCACCCCGTCCTGCGTCGATACGCGTCGCAACTCGGTGACCGATCCGGAGTGGGTCAAGACGCTGAAGCCCGGCTGGCAGGCAGAGCGGCGCGAGAATTTCCACCGCGGGGCGAACGAATCCTTCCGGCCCCGGGAGAAGGACCTCATTTGCGACATCTGGACCGAGGTGAATCGCAACCTGTCGGCCGAGTTCGAGGAGCAGGGCTGGCCCGAGCTGACTCCCGCGGAATTCGCCGCGCGCTGGGAGGAAATGGACTTCCGCGTGATGGAGCGGCTGCGACGCCGCGTCGACGAGATCGTGAAGGACAGGGATACCGCCGAGGCCCTGAAGCCCTATTACCGCTACCAGTGCAAGCGCCCGACTTCCAACGACGATTATTACGACACCTTCAATCTCCCCAACGTGAAGCTCCTCGACGTCTCCGAGAGCCAGGGCGTGGAGCGGATGACCGGGAAGGGCTTCGTGGTCAAGGGCGTCGAGTACGAAGTGGACTGCATGATCTTCGCGAGCGGCTACGAGGTCACCAGCGACCTCGATCGCCGCTGGGGATTCGACGTGTTCGAGGGGCGCAACGGCTTTTCCATGTACGACAACTGGAAGGGCCAGTACAAGACCTTCCACGGCGTGATGACGCACGGTTTCCCGAACCTGTTCGTGATCGGCCTGAACCAGGGCGGCCTCAACTCCACGCTCACCTACAACTTCGAGACCCAGGCGCAACACATCACCCACATCATCCAGCAGACCGTTGCGAGCGGCGCGAAGGCCGTGGAGGCGACCAGGGAGGCGCAGGACGCCTACGTCAGGCACATCCGCGACACCGCGGTCGATCGGACGGACTGGATCCGCGACTGCACTCCCGGGTATTTCAACAACGAGGGCATGCCCGACGTGGACGAGGACGGGAACGAGAAGTACCGCTTCTACCTCGGAGAGGTCTACGGTCCCGGGTGGGACGCTTTCATGAAGCTGCTGGGCGACTGGCGCGAGAAGGGCGATCTCGAGGGTCTGGTCCTGAGCAAATAGGTCGTTGAACGGGGTGGCGCCATGAACAAGCAGTCCGATATCGTCCTCGAGGATCTGTCGGAGCCGGTGACGTTCCCGGTGGATGCGTACATCTGCCGGGAATACGCGGCGGCCGAAGCCGACAAGCTGTGGGCGAGGGTATGGCAGCATGCCGGCCGCGTCGAGGACATTCCCGAAGTGGGCGATTTCATCACCTACGAGATCGCGAACGATTCGATCCTGATCGTCCGCGCCGCGCCCGATGCGATCAAGGCCTATCACAACGTCTGCCCCCATCGCGGACGGCGCCTGGTCTCGACCCCGAAGGGCAGCAACGGTGTCCGCGGCAACGCGAAGCAGCACGCGTTCTTCTGCGGCTTCCACGGCTGGTCCTTCGACCTTGGCGGCCGGAACACCCACGTACTGGACAAGGGCGACTGGCAGGGCACGCTGACCGACGAGCGCACCTGCCTCACGGAAGTGAAGGTCGATACCTGGGGCGGCTGGATCTGGATCAACATGGATCCGCACTGCGTCCCGCTGCGCGAATATCTCGAACCTGCGGCAGGCATTCTCGATCCGTTCCGGTTCGAGAGGATGCGCTACCGCTTCCGCCAGTGGACGGTCTTCGACTGCAACTGGAAAGTTGCGCTGGAGGCGTTCATGGAGCCCTACCACGTGGCCGCCACGCACCCGCAGCTGACGAAGTACGGCGACTTCTATGCCTGGAGCAAAGTGCAGGGATTGCACGGCAACGACGGCTACGACACGCCGGCCCACGAGGAAGAAGGCTCTGCCGCCACGACCACGGTCCACCGCACCGGCAAAGGGGCCGACGCGCGGGTCATGATGGGCGAAATGCAGAAGGAGTTCTGGGAAACGGTCGGCGCCAGCACCACGCAGGTGCTCGTCGATGCCGCGTTGCGGCTGGTCGACGAACTGCCCGAGGGAACGCCGGCCCACGAGGTGCACAGCCACTGGCTCGCGTCCTGCAAGGCCGATTACGCGGCCATGGGCGTGGAGTGGCCGGAGATCAGCGACGAACAGATGGCGAAAGCGGGCCTGGCGTGGCACGTGTTTCCCAACATGGGCATCCTGCAGGGGCCGACCTTCGCGCTGTGCTACCGCACGCGACCCTACGGCACCGACCCCGACAAGTGCATCTACGAAGCCTACGCGATCGAGCGCTACGGCGATGGACAGGAGCCCCGGACCGCGTGGGTCTACGCGGATCCGACCGAGGAGAACTGGCGCAAGGTCATTGCGCAGGATTTCTCGAACATGGAAATGGTCCAGCTGGGATTGAAATCGCGCGGTTTCAGGGGCAACCTGCCCAATCCGCACCAGGAGCGCAAGGTCACCAACCTGCACCGCAACCTGGCGAAATACATGGGCGTCGGCGCCCCGCGGCGGCTCGAGTAAGCCGCACAGAAGGGGACACGCCGGCGCGACAACGGGTCATTCATCACCGCGCACATCGGGAAATCACGAGAGGAAACATCATGAACATGAACGATATGGTGATCATCAGCACCGATGATCACATCTGCGAGCCGCCGGACCTGTTCGACAAGCATCTGTCCGGTGATGCCCTGAAGTCGGCGCCGAAGCTGCTCACCGACAAGAACGGCAAGAACTACTGGAAGTACCAGGGCAGGGCCCAGCCCGGGATCGGGCTCAACGCGGTGGTCGGGCGCCCGTTCGAGGAGTACGGCATGGAGCCGAACGCGCTCGAGCAGCTGCGCGACGGTTGCTACAACGTCCATGCCAGGATCGACGACATGGACGTCAACGGTGTTGCCGCGCAGATGAACTTCGGCAATTCCATCGGCTTCGACAACAGGACCTTCCACCAGGCGCCGGACAAGGACCTGGCGCTGATCCACCTGCGGGCCTGGAACGACTGGCACATCGACGAGTGGTGCGGCGCCTACCCGGGTCGCTTCATCCCGTGCGCGATCCTGCCGACCTGGGACATGAAGGCGATGGTCGCGGAGATCAAGCGCGTCGCCGACAAGGGTTGCGCCGTGGTCAGCATCAGCGAGAACCCGACCAAGCAGGGTCTGCCCAGCATCCACAACGATTACTGGGCCCCGTTCTGGAAGGCGATCAACGAGCACGACATGACCATCGCCCTGCACATCGGCAGCGGCAATCCGCAGCCGCACGCGTCGATGGAGACGCCGATCGAGGCATGGATCACGACGATGCCGCTGTCGATTGCCGTGGGTGCGGCGGACTGGCTGCAGCTGAAAGCGCTGCACGACTATCCCGACATGCGCATAGCGCTGTCGGAGAGCAGCATCGGCTGGATTCCCTATTTCCGCGAGCGCGCGGATTTCTCGAACTGGCGCCACAAGGCCTGGACGCACTCCGTCTTCCAGAAGACCAAGCCCAGCGAGATCTTCAACAGGCACTTCCTGTGCTGCTTCATCGACGATGCGTTCGGACTGAAGCACCTCGAGGACGTCGGCGAGGACATCGTTGCTTACGAGACCGACTATCCGCACTCCGATGCGCTGTGGCCCGAGGTGCCGGAATACCTGTGGGAGCAGGTCAAGCACCTCACGCAGAAGCAGATCGACAAGGTCACGCATGCCAATGCCATGCGCTTCTTCCGCTTCGATCCGTTCAAGCACCACAAGCGCGAGGAGCTGACGGTCGGCGCGCTGCGCGCCAGGGCGAAGGCCAAGGGTGTCGATACGTCGCCGAAATCCAGCGGCGGTGCGCGTCCGGTGGAAGGCGCGGTGTTGCGCCCGATTACTTCGGGCGACCTCGTGGCGATGTACAACAAGCACGCGGAGACCATCGCCGAGTCCGCCTGATCACGGCAGACGAGGTTCCGAGCCGATCCCCCGCGCGGAAGCACTCTCCGCGCAGGGGATTCTCCCCCCGACAATCGCCCTTCAGACGATCCCCGCGGCGATCAGCCCGTCTATCTCGTCGGCGGTGAATCCCGCCGAACAGAGCACGTCGTGCGTGTCCTGTCCCACCGTGTGCGGCGGTGCGGTGGTCGTCTCGCTGTGGCTGCCACCCGGGCTGCAGATACGGACCGGGCTGGCCGGCACGGGCACGCCGGCGCAGTCGACGACCGTGCCACGCGCCCGGACCTGCGGATCTGCCAGCAGTTGACTGCCGTGGTTCACGATCGTGACGGCTGCCCCCGCGGGGGCCAGCCGCTCGACCCATTCCGCCGCGGGCCGGGTCCGGAAGGCATCCGCGAGGGTTCGGGTCGCGTTGTCCGCTGCCGCCGCCTGGTGCAGGTCGGCCTTTAGCTGCGGCACATCGAGTCCGTCGCAGAGCGCCTCCCAGGTGCGCGGCTCGGCACAGGCCACCGCGACGAAGCGTCCGTCGGCGCAGGCATACAGCCGTCGGTCGGGAGTGGCCGGCAGCGCGAAAGGCTTGTCCGACAGCGGATGGATACCGCACGTCAGCAAGCTGGTTGCGGCCTCGGACAGGCTGATGTCGACGAATGCCCCCTCGCCGGAGCGCGCGCACTGCAACAGCGCCGCCTGGATCCCGATCACCGCGGCAAGGGCGCCCGACTGCAGCGCCAGCGGCAGCGCTGGCTGCCAGGGCAGTTCGGGTGAGAGCGCCCCGAGCAGGCCGGAGTGGGCGAGATAGGAGAGATCGTGCCCCGCGTGGGTGGCATAGGGCCCCGTCTGGCCGAAGCCGGTGATGGCACACCACACGATGCGGGCATTGCGGGCGCGCGCGTGGCTGTAGCCGAAACCACGTGACTCCATGGCCCCCGGCCTGGCGTTCTCGACCACCACGTCTATCGACGGGACAAGGCGCTCCAGTACGGCGTTCGATGCGGGGTTGCGCAGGTCCAGCGTCATGGAGCGCTTGCCGCGGCTCAGCGGCACCTGGCCTATCACGAGGCTCGGCTTTCCTTTCTGCGCCGGCGGTTCGACGCGGATGATCTCCGCTCCGAGGTCGGCCAGCATCACCGTGCAGAAGCCACCCGGCGGAAATGCCGTGAAATCCAGTACGCGAATGCCCGCCAGTGGTTTGAGGCTCATGTCGTTCTCCTGTGTGCTGCCCGGAATGACGCGGCGACGGCGTGTTGGCTGCAGCAGCGGTTTACATCGCCGCCGGGGCTCGGCATTCTTGCGGAAAAGCCGCCGCGCCGGAATTGCCGCAATGTCCTTTTCGCTCTATGCCGCCACCGTTCCCGTGTACCTGCAGATCCTGCAGTCGCTCGCGGGCCTGCTCGACAAGGCCGAGGGCCATTGCCGCGCGCACGGGCTGCCCGACATCGATCTCAGCGACGCCCGCCTAACCGCGGACATGTGGCCGTTCAGCAAGCAGATCCGCGCCTGCTGGCAGCATTCCGTCGATGCGATCGAAGGGGTCATGAGCGGTGAGTATCGCCACGACGCCGCCGAGCCTCCGCAGGACTTCAGTGCACTCAGGGCGCGGGTTGAAGGGGCAATCGAGCAGCTGAGGACGGTGCGGCCGGAAGCGGTCGACGCGCTGGTCGGAAGGGACGTCCGCTACCTGTCCAGCACGCACCAACTCCATTTCGTCGCGGAGGACTTCCTCACGAGCTTCGCGCTGCCGAACTTCTTCTTCCACGCATCCATGGCTTACGCGATCCTGCGCGTGCAGGGCCTGCCCCTTGCCAAGATCGACTATCTCGGCGCAATCAGGATGAAGGGCTAGCGCAAGCGGGTGCCCGGGCAACAAGGAGCGCAGATCGCGCCGCGCCCTTGTTACCGGCAGATCGTTCCGGCGCCGTCGCCTCACCAGACCAGCGGCAGGTGCTCCGGTCCGACCACGCCGCCGGGGCGGTATTCGATCTGCGTACCCGGCTTGAGCGCGAACTCCGGAATGCGGCGCAGCCATTCCTGCAGTGCGACCTTGATCTCCAGGCGCGCGAGATGGGCGCCCATGCAGCTGTGCACGCCGCCGGCGAAGGCAAGGATCGGCTTGCGCGGCCGGTGGAAGTCCACGGTGGTCGGGTTCGGGAAGATCTCGGGGTCGTAGTTGCAGGCCGGAAGCACGGCCGTCACACGGTCGCCCTTCCTCATCTTCACGCCGCGCAGCTCGTAGTCCTGTATCAGCACGCGGCCGGAGAAGGTCACCGACCAGACGCGCAGCAGTTCCTCTACCTGGTTGGTGATGTTTCCCGGATCGCTGATCATTTCCTTGCGACGATCGGGGTTCTGCGCGAGCCAGAGCCAGATGTTGTTGAGCGTCGCGAATACCGTGTCGAGCCCGCCGATGAAGAGGAACACGACGAAACCGAAGATTTCCGGCGGAGTCATCGGCCGGCCGTCCACCGTCGCGTGCACGATGCGGCTGATCACCTTGTCATCCGGATTCTCCGTCTTCTCGGCGATCACCTGCTTCAGGTACGCACTGATCGAGGCCATCGAGCGCGCCATGATCGCGCGATCGTTCGAGTGCAGCAGTTCGACCGCCCACTTCACGAAGGTGTCACGCTTCTCCTGGGGCAGCCCCATCAGGTCGAGGAACACCGAGACCGGCAACGGCCGGCCGAAATCCTCGGTGAACTCGCACTCGCCCTTGGCGATGATCTGGTCGATGAGATCGTTGGCCAGGTCGCGGATCTTGCCCTCGAGCTGGAGCACGCCCTTCGGCGAGAACTGCTGCTCGAGGATCGCGCGGTACTTGCGGTGGTGAGGCGGATCGATCTCGATCGGGATGAAATAGAAGTAGTCGTTGGGATCGCGAGGGAAGGGGGTTGCGCCCTCGTTCGAAAAGATCTCCGGATGACGCAGCATGAAGAAGGCGTCTTCGTACTTCAGCAGGTGCCACGCGTTGCTGATCATGTTCACGTCGTAGAAGATCGGCGGCATGCTGTCGTGCAGGCTGGCCATGTACGCGTGAGGCGCGGCGAGGAAATCCGGGCCGAACGTGAGGCCGACCGAGCGGATCAGTTCCTTCGGCACGTGGGCGGGAACATTCTCCGGACCTGCGAGCCTGGGATACTCGGGTGGAACCGGATTGGTTGCGTCGATCGGCATCTTCAGTTCTCCTGTGGATTCAGAATTCGGGTCGCAATGCTGTGACGGGCATCGGCGGGGCGCTCACCGGGTGCCACGCCTCCGCGCTCGTCGTCGCTCCGGGTCAGAACTGCGACTCGGGCAGACGGACGACCAGACCATCGAGCCTGTCGCTGATGGTGATCTGGCAGCTGAAGCGGCTGCCGGGCTTGTTGCCGTTGGGCGAGAACTCGAGCATCTGGGTCTCGGCTTCGGTCGGCGGATCGACCTTGTCGAGCCAGGCCGGGTCGACGAAGCAGAGACAGGTCGCGCACGCGAGGCCACCGCCACACTCGGCAACGATGCCTTCGATCGCGTTGTTGACCGCCCCCTGCATGACGGAGTCACCGTTCGCAACGTCGATCTTGTGTTCGGTACCGTTGTGCTCGATGTAAGTCACAAGCGCCATGAAACTCTCCTGGCTGGATGATGGGAAAATGAGAGAACGCAGTTCTCTCACATTTAATCGGGGCTGGCCCGAAATGTCAATGCGCGCACGGGATCCCCCGGGGCCCGGGAATTGACAGGCAGGCCACCGGCACGCTTAATAAGAGAACTTCGTTCCCGCACGGCGACAGAGCCATGGTTGCAGCAACCGAATCCGACGAGCCGGGCTTCGCGGCCGCCGCGGGATTTACGCCGCATTGGGAGGAGCGCTCGGCCAGGCGCGTGCTGGATGCCGGCCGTGACCAGATTCTCGAGCGCAGCCGCAAGATCGTCGCGGCTGCCTACGATCTGCTCGAGGAGGAGGGGCTGGAGGGACTGACGATCCGGGCGGTGCTGAACCGCACCGGTTTGTCCCGGCGCGCATTCTACGAGCGTTTCGAAGGCAAGGACGAACTGGTGCTCGCCGTATTCGAGCAGACCATTCGCGCCGCCGCGATGCATTACGGCAAGCTGATCGACGCGCTGCCCGATCCGATGCAGCGGCTGGAGTTGATCGTCACGCACATCGTTCTCGGCAAGAACTCGTTGGCGGGAGCGAACGAAGCGTCGAGCAATCGGCGCGGTGCCGCGCTCAGCAGGGAGCACATGCGGCTCGCGGAATCGCGCCCGCACGACCTCCAGACGGCGCTGCAGCCGCTGCTCGCCCTGATTGCGCGGCAACTCTCCCTCGGCATGGCGGCCGGTTCTGTCCGCAGCGCCGATCCCGAACGCCTCGCGATGCTGGTCTACAACCTGGTGTCCACCACGGTGCACACGGAGCTCCTCGCGCAGGAGAACGCCAGGCCCGACAGGGCGCAGCAGGCACAGCTTGCCGGCGAAATCTGGGAGTTCTGCCGGCGGGCGATTGCGGCGTAGGCCGCGCAGGCATCGGCCGGCATTGCGCCTGGGGCAACGTCCGGCGACTGCAGGGTTTCGCGGACAGGGCGCGAGGTCGTGGAAGCACAGCCTGGGCAGGCTCACCCGCGGAGATCGAGGCCCTCCAGTTCGCCCTTGTCGCGCCAGTCCTGGAGTAGCTGCATGAAAGCGCCCCAGCCCGGCCCGTAGGCGCGCAGAAGTGCCCAGGGGGCTTTCACCTGGCCCTCGTTGGTGTAATAGCTCGGCGTGCACTCCCGCTGGAACGCGGAGGTGTCGATCTCGACCTCCCCGAAGTGCCTCACGTAGGCATCCTGCGCTTCCCGGGTGGGTTCCACCGTCGCGATGCCGCGTTGGAGCGCCTCACTGATCACGTAGGCGATGTGACGCGCCTGCTCCCCGAATTGCTCGGTCACCGATGCGTTGAGTCCACCCTGCATGTAGCCGATGTAGAACTGGTTGGGGAACCCGTGCGTCATGGTGCCGTGAAGCGTTTTCGGCCCCTGGCGCCAGTGGTCGTAGATCGATAGCCCGTCCCGTCCTGCGACCACGTCGATGCCCCAGCGTCGCTCGAGATCACCGCTGACCTCGAAGCCGCTGGCGAACATGATGCAATCGACCTCGTGCTCGACGCCGTCGACGACAAAGCCGGCAGCGGTGATGCGCTCGACGCCCCGGGTGTCCGATACGTCGATCAGCTTCACGTGCGGCTTGTTGAAGGTCTCGTAATAGTCGTTGCTCGACAGGGGCCGCTTGCACGCGAGGCGGTACCAGGGCTTCAGCGCTTCGGCCGTTTCCGGATCGTCGACGATGGCGTCCACCCGGCTGCGCAGGCGCTCCATCACCTGGTAATCGACCGCTTCGCGCCGCGCCATGAATTCCTCCGGCGAGAGTTCCGGCCAGCCCTCTGCCGCCAGCTGCGCGGCCAGGTTGCGGTTGATCTCCGTCCAGATGTCGCAGACGAGATCCGGTTCGCCGGGCCGGGGAAACTCCATCACGGCGCGCTGGTAGTTCTGCATGCGCTCCTGCTGCCAGCCGGGCGGCAGCGTCTTCACCCAATCGGGATCGGTGGGCGGGTTGGGGCGCTCGTCGACGCTCGGCGGTGTGCGCTGCAGCACATAGAGCTCGCGGGCGTACCTGGCGAGCCAGGGGACCGCCTGGATCGCGGTTGCACCGGTGCCGATGATCGCCACGCGCTTGTCGGCCAGCTTGTCGAGCACCGGGTTCCCGGCATTGCCTCCGGTATAGTCATAGTCCCAGCGGGAGGTGTGGAACATCTTGCCCTCGAAGCGGTCGATTCCCGGTATGCCGGGCAGCTTGGGCATGTTCAATACGCCACAGGCCATCACGACGAAGCGGGCGCGGATCTCGTCGCCGCGATCGGTGCTGACGCGCCAGCGTTTGATCGCCTCGTCCCAGTGCAGCGAGGTGATCAGCGTGTGGAACAGGGCCCGGTCGGCAAAGCCGAATTTGCGCGCGATCAGCCGGCAGTAGTCAAAGATTTCCGCGCCGTCCGCGAATCGCTTCGACGGCATGAAACCCGTCTCTTCGAGCAGCGGCAGATAACAATAGGATTCGTTGTCGCACTGGATGCCGGGGTAGCGGTTCCAGTACCAGACGCCGCCGAAGTCGCCTGCAACATCGATGTTGCGGATGTCGGTGATGCCGGCCTTGGCCAGGTGGTACGCAGCCAGTATGCCGCCAAAGCCGCCGCCCAGGATCGCGACGTCGATGTCCTCCGACACCGGATCGCGCGCTGCCACCGGCATGTGGGGGTCGGTGGCGAAGAGGTCCTGGAGGTCGCCGGCGCCACGCAGATACTGCGTTCCGCCCGCGGCATTCAGCCGCTTGTCGCGCTCGATGCGGTATTTCTCCCTCAGTGCCGGAATATCCACGTGTTCGGGCGTGTTGCTTGGCTGGCAGTTCATGCTTGCTCCGACGATTCGGCTGTTGTGGTGCTGCAGGGCGCGGGGAAGGCCCCGACGCGTATGGCGGTCACCGGAATGCGGGGATGACCTCGTTAGCGAACAGCTCCGCGTATTCGACGAAGCGGGCGGATGGGAGTCCCGGCGGCTTCATCAGCATCACATGCTCGACGGGTACGCGAGCCTGCATCGCCTTGAAGCTCGCGATTGCCTCGGCTGGCGTGAGGATCCGGAGAATGCCGCTCTTCTTGAACGCGTCGAGATCCATCGGTTTCAGTGCCGGATTGTCGAGGCCGAGCGCCCGGTCCTCGCCGATCCACTGTCCGTAGGTGTTGTTCACGTGGTGATAATAAGGCGCGAGTTCGTGCATGGCCTTCTCGGGATCCTTCGCGACTGCGAGAAACATGGCCTGGACCCGGATCCGCGCGGTGGCGGGGTCCTTCCTCTGCAAGCGCAGCTTTTGCATGTACTGGCCGGCGTGCTCCTCGTTGCCGAAGTAGCCATCGCCGTATTTCGCCACACGCTCGAGCGCCCGTTCGGCGAAGCCACCGATGTAGAGCGGCACGTGGCCTCGCGGCGGCGGAGGCATCAGCGAGGCATTTCGCAGCGTGAAATGCCGGCCTTCGCAGGAGACGGTTTCACCCGCCCAGAGCGCGCGGACGATCCGGAGAAACTCGTCGAAGCGCGCGCCGCGCGTGCCGAAGTCGACGCCGAAAGCGTCCGCTTCACGCCGCCGATAGCCGATCGCGAGCGCCATTTCGAGCCGGCCGGCGCAGAGTATGTCGAGAACGGCGCAGTCCTGCGCGAAGCGCAGCGGGTGATAGAGCGGCGCCAGTGCGACCGCCGTGCCGATATTGATCGTCCGGGTGCGGGCCGCGACCGCAGCCAAGGCAAGCATCGGCGAGGGCATATACCCGTCGTCCGCGCCGTGATGCTCCGGCAGCCAGACCCCCTTGAACCCGGCGCCCTCGCTCCACGCGATGACGTCGAGCGTTTCCTCGTAGAGCTCGGGCCAGGGCCTGTGCCATTGCACCGGATTCCTGAAGTCGTAGAGGTAACCGAATGTCAGCTTCTTCGTCACTGGTTTCTCCAGTCGGGAGCAATCGACGCCCTCGCGGATGTCGTCAGGCGCTGCGGCTCGCCGTTCGTCCTGACGCCGGATCCCGGCGACCCCGGCGACCCCGGCGGCGCACGATAAGGCACTCTATCGCATCGGGACACATCACCT
>CAYXJM010000005.1:0-26446 GCA_964465455.1 uncultured Klebsiella sp. | reverse complement strand
CGCGGATCGCGCCGCGGCCGCGGCGCCTGCGGTGCTGCCGCTCGCGGGGAATGCACGCGTGCTCGTGTTCGCCTTCGCCACTGCGAGCAGCGGCGTGCCCGCGGACTGGGGCGCGGGCGAGGCAAGTCCCGGCGTGAACCTGCTCGCGGCGCTGTCGCAGCGCGAAGTGGACGACCTCGCCTCCCGTGCGGCCGCACTGAGGCGGCCCGGCGACCTCGTCGTCGCCTCGATCCACTGGGGCGGCAACTGGGGCTACGACATCGCGCCGGCGCACGTGGAGTTCGCGCACGCGCTGATCGACAGCGCCGGCGTGGACCTGGTCCACGGCCATTCCTCGCACCATCCGCTCGCGATCGACGTCTACCGCGGCAAGCTGGTGCTGTACGGCTGCGGGGACTTCGTCAACGACTACGAAGGCATCGGCGGCATGGAGCGCTATCGCGCCGGGCTGGGACTCATGTACCTGCCGGAGATCGAGCCCGGCAGCGGGCGTCTGCTGGAACTGCGGATGAGCGCCTTCGTGCGCCGGCGCCTGCGCCTGTGCAGCGCCTCGGCCGCGGACACGCGCTGGCTGTGCGCGATGCTCGACCGCGAGGGCCGCCGCTTCGGCACGCGCACGCGCGCCCGCGCGGCGAACCGTTTCGCGCTCGACTGGGAAGGACGCAGCCGCGCGCATTGAGCACGCGCGGCGCGAGGAGACACTGCGGCAGTGCGGGAATGCCGCTCAGGGCGCGTCGTGCGGATCCCGCGGCGCCTGGGGCGCCGTGACCGGCCAGAAGCGGAACCGCTCGAAAGTAGCCGCCGAGCCCGCGCCCGCCCGGCGCTGCTGGCCCCGAGCCTTGCCACGCGCGTCCACGGACTTCACCCGTTTGTCCTTTTTCCCGCTGCCTGCCGCCATACCCGCTGCGCCCTCATTGCTGCTGAAACAATCATCCGCGAATCCGTCGCGGAGAAACCATGTCACGGATCAAACCCGGCCACGCTCGAGTATCGGATCTTGGCGGCAGGACGCGAGGCGGATCCGCCAAAGTGTGCGCCGCGTCACGCAATCGCGCCCGGCGCGCCGCCGCCGGGAAGGCGGGACGACTCGACGCGGGGCTTGAGCCTGCGCCCGAGCTGCGGCACCGTAGGAGCTCGAACACCCGTTCCCTCGATACCGGACCCGGCATGCAGAGACTCCCCGCTTCCCTCGTCCTCGTTGTCGCCCTGCTCGGCTGCGCCGCCGCGGCACCGGTGCAACGTCTCCTCGACTACCCCGAGACGCCGCGCGGGGACGTGGTCGAGGACTACCACGGCACGCGCGTCGCCGACCCCTGGCGCTGGATGGAGGATCTCGACGCACCGGCCGTCGCCGAGTGGGTGGCGGCGCAGAACGCGGTGACCACGCCCTATCTCGCCGCGCTGCCGCTGCAGGCCCACTTCCGCGCGCGCCTGACGGCGTTGTGGGACTACCCTCGCACGGGCGTCCCGGAGATCCGCAACGGCCGCCTGTTCTACAGTCGCAACAGCGGGCTGCAGCGCCAGGCCCCCGTGTACATGCGCGCCGGGCCCGACGCGCCCGCCCAGCTGGTGCTGGACCCCAACGCGATTTCGGCCGACGGCTCGGTCTCGCTGGCGCAGTACGCGCCCTCGCCCGACGCCCGGCTGCTCGCGTACGCGCTGGCCGAGGGCGGCGCCGACTGGCGCACGATCCGCGTGCGCGACATCGCCTCGGGCCGTGACCTCCCCGACGAGGTGCGCTGGGTGCGCTTCTCGGAAATCGCCTGGACGCACGACGGCAAGGGCTTTTTCTATTCGCGCTACCCCGAGCCGCCCGCGCACAAGGTGCTCGAGGCGGCGCTCTCGGGGCACGCGCTCTACTACCACCGCCTCGGCACCCCGCAGTCCGCGGACGTGCCGGTCTACCAGCGCCCCGACCTCCCGGGCTGGGTCGTCGGCGGCAGCGTCACCGAGGACGGCCGCTACCTGCTGATCACGCTCGCGCAGGGCGCGGACAACCGCAACCGCCTGCATTACGCGGACCTCGGCGATCCCCTGGCGCCGCGCATCGACGCGCCGGTGCACCCGATCGCCGAGAGCGACGATGCCGAGTACGCGCCGATCGGCAACGCGGGCGCACTGCTCTACCTGCGGACCGACAGACTGGCGCCGAACCGCAAGGTCGTCGCGGTGGACACGCGCGCGCCGGCCCCGGCGAACTGGCGCACCGTCGTGCCGGAGCAGGCCGAGGCGCTGGAGGACGTGGCGCTCGTGGGCGGGCGCATCGCGGCGCACTACCTGGTCGACGTGCGCAGCCGGCTGCGCCTGTTCGCACTCGACGGTGCGCCGCAGGGGGAAATCGCGCTGCCCGGTGTGGGCAGCGTGTTCGGGCTGAGCGGGCGGCAGGACACCCCGGGGCTCTGGTACGCCTTCAGCTCACCGCTGATGCCGACCACGGTCTATCGCCACGATCCCGCGACGCGACGCAGCACGGCCTTCGAGCCGCCCGCAGCCCCGATCGACGCCAGTCGCTACGAAACCACCGCCGGCTTCGCCACCTCGGCCGATGGCACCCGCGTCCCGTTCTTCGTGACCGCGAGGAAAGGCCTGCCGCGCGACGGCGCCAACCCGGTCATGCTGTACGGCTACGGCGGCTTCGCGGTGAGCACGCTGCCCGCGTACCGCGCGGACGTGCCGGCCTGGCTGGAGCTCGGCGGCGTGTGGGTCACGGCGAACATGCGCGGCGGCGCCGAATACGGCGAGGGCTGGCACCGCGCCGGCATGCGCGACAACAAGCAACGCGTGTTCGACGATTTCATCGCGGTCGCGGAGCAGCTGGTGCGCGAGAAGATAACCGCGCCGGCCCGCCTCGGCATGATGGGCGGATCCAACGGCGGGTTGCTGGTCGCCGCCGTCGCCAACCAGCGACCCGATCTGTTCGCCGCCGCACTGCCCGCCGTGGGGGTGCTCGACATGCTGCGCTACGATCGCTTCACCGGCGGAAAGCTCTGGGTCCAGGAGTACGGCTCGGCCGCGGATCCGGCGCAGTTCCCCTTCCTTCGGGCCTACTCGCCGCTGCACAACCTGAAGCCCGGCGCGTGCTACCCCGCCACGCTGGTCACCACCGCCGACCACGACGACCGCGTCGTGCCGAGCCACTCGTTCAAGTACACCGCCGCGCTGCAGGCGGCGCAGGGCTGCGCCCGCCCGGTGCTGATCCGGGTCGAGGTCGCCGGGTCCCACAACTACCGCCCCACCGACCGGCTGATCGCCGAGCGCGCCGACCAGTGGGCATTCGCGGCCGAGGCGCTCGGCGTGCGCCCGCCGCAGCAAAGGAGCCCCTGATGTCACGTTGCCCCTTTCACGAACTGATCGAGCCCGAAACCTTCCAGGCCACGCCGTTCGCGAGCTACCGCCGCCTCGCCGAGGCCGGCAAGCCGGTGTGGATAGACGACGAGGCGATGCCCGAGGGCGGAGCCTGGGCGATCGCGAACCGTGACCAGCTGGACTTCGTGTCCTGCAACCCGTCGCTGTTCTCGAGCAGCGCGAAGGGGTTCATCTACCGCAGGCTGCCGGCCGAGCGCATGCAGTTCATGCGCATGCTGCTGCTCGGCATGGACCCGCCCGAGCACCGGCACTACCGCAAGGTGATTGCCGGCGTGTTCAAGGACAGGAGCATCGCGGCGCTGATGCCGATGATGCGCCAGCGCGCCCGCGCGATCGTCGACCGCGTGGCACCGCTCGGCGAATGCGACTTCGTGCAGGAGGTCGCCGCGGAACTGCCGCTGCAGGTGATCTGCGAGATGGTCGGGGTGCCGCAGGACGATCGCCACGACATCATGCGCTGGGCCAACGCGATGATCGGCCGCGACGACCCGCGCTACAACCCGACCGGACGCGAGGCCGAGGAAGCGGAACTGCGCCTGTTCGAGTACGGCATGGCGCTCGGCGGGAAACTGCTCGCGGACACGGACTCGACCGCGCTCGCGCGCCAGGTGCTGCTCGCCGACGTCGACGGTGACCGCATCACGCCGGAGGAGTTCTGGGCCTTTTTCTACATCCTGCTGCTGGCCGGCACCGAGACCACGCGCACCGCGCTGACCAACGGCATGTACCAGCTGATCCAGTATCCGGACCAGCTCGAGCGCCTTCGGCGCGAGCCGAACCTGATCCCCGGCGCGATCGAGGAGATGCTGCGCCTCGATCCGCCGGTCACGCGCATGCAGCGCTCGGCGACGCGCGACGTGGATCTCGGCGGAGTGACCATCCGCGCCGGCGACCGCGTGGTGCTGTTCTATCCCGCGGTCGGGCATGACGCAACGCTGTTCGCGTGCCCGGAGCGCTTCGACGTCGCGCGCGGCGAGGACCCGGAGCTCGGCCGCGCGCACCGCGCCTTCGGTCACGGCGAGCACTACTGCCTCGGGCACGGCCTCGCACGCGCCGAGATGCTGGTGATGCTCGAGGAGATCGTCCCGCGGCTGCGCAACCCGCGGCTGCTCGGGCCCATGAGCCGCATCGTCTCGCCGGAACTGACGGCCGCGCGCGAGATGCGCATCGCCTTCGATCCGGAGCGCTGAAGGCCGTGCGACCGGCGCATCGGTGCACTGCGCCCCGACGAGGAGGGGCGCGCTGCCCCGGCGGTCGACGCGCACGATCGGCGCCAACGCATCAGGGGGCCAGCGCCAGGGTTTCCAGCTGGCGGTGCCCCATCACGCCCGGTTGCTGGCGGATCAGCACGCCGCCGCGGAAAACGGCGAAATTGGGAATGCCCTGCACGCGGTAACGCTGCGCCAGCGCGGGGTGCTCCTCGGTATTGACCTTGAGCACCAGTGCGCGGCCGGCGAGGTTCGCCGCCGCCTTCGCCACCTCGGGCGCCGCCATCCGGCAGGGGCCGCACCACGGCGCCCAGAAATCCACCAGCACCGGCACCGGGGCGCCGCCGACCACCTCGTCGAACAACGCGGCGTCCGCCTCGAGCGCTTCGGCCGGCGGCGCCAGCGCAGCCTTGCACGCCCCGCACCGGCCGGTGTCGCAAAGCCGCGTCGCCGGCACGCGGTTCGCCGCGCCACACGCGGCACAACGCCTGATCACGGCGCCTCCCGGGCCTGCGCCGGCCAGTCGACCACGACCGCGCCACGCAGTTCACCGAGTGCAAAGCCGGTGGCGGCGTCGGCGGGATACAGCTCGCGCAGCGCCTGGCGCACCGGTTCGGCGATCGCCTCGCCGTGACACGCGAGACAGGGCGGCTGCATCACGATCGCTTTCAGGAAGCGGGCGCCACCGTCCGCCGCGGGCGCGAAATGTTCCAGCGATTCCGGGGCTGCCCCGGCGCCCAACCGCGCCGCGAACTCCTCCATCACGGCGCGGCTCGCGGCATCCGGCGCATTGGCCGGATTGCGCAGCCTGAGCGCGGTGCGCCACACGCGCACGCCGGCTTCGCTGCCCGCCTGCGCCGCGATGGCCGGTGCGCGCGTGCGGCAAACCGCGATCGCGCCCGCGGCTCCCGTACTGGCCATCGCCGTGACCAGTTCGCCCTTCAGCGCTGCCTGCATGCCGGCTGCAATCTCGCGCGAGGCGCCCAGCCGGGGGTCCTCGCCGGCGACAACGCCGCGGGCGGGCGCGACGGCGAGGAACGTGAATAAGACCGCTACCGCACGCATCGACACGCTTCCCCCGATTCGCCCCGTTGCCTGTAAAGTATATCCGTGCCGCCGCAGCACGATATCAGCGACACCGAGCGTTCCACCCGGGGATGAGACACCGCATGACGTCGACAGCAGCCCGCAACCCGATCGAATCCCTTGCTGCCGACGCCCAGCAGATGGGTCGCCACGCCGAGAGCGCGGCCGCCATGCTCAAGTGCCTGGCCAACCCGCACCGGCTGATGGTCCTCTGCACCCTGTGCGAAGGGGAAATGTCCGTGGGCGCGCTGAATGCGCGTATCCCGCTGTCGCAGTCGGCGCTGTCGCAGCACCTCGCGGTGTTGCGCACCGAACACCTCGTCGAGACGCGGCGCGAGGCGCAGACGATCTATTACTCCGTGAAGCCCGGCCCCGCGCTGGACGTGATCCGCGTGCTGCACGACCATTTCTGTGCCCGCTCGGCTGAAGCGGCCGCGGAGGAGACGCGGCAAGTCTGACCGCGCCCGCGCGGGGATCTAGTTGCCCGTTCCGTTGCGCGAGTACGCCCCCTTCAGCAGACGCTCGGCCGCGATGATCGCGCGCGTATGCGTGCCCTGCCCGATCAGGCCGCCCTGGTCCCAGGCGTTGAGTTCGAAGCAGTAGAGCTTTCCCTGCATCCCCGAGAACGTCGCCTCGGCACGCACCCTCACGCCCGTCGGCGTGGCGGCGAGGTGCGCGACGTCCACGTTCACGCCGACCGAGAGTTGTCCCGGCGCCAGCGAGGGCCTCATGCAGCGCGCCGCCGCGAGTTCCATCAGCGCCACCATGCGCGAGGTCGCGAACACCGCCGGAAACTCGTCCTCCACCGACAGCGCGAGCGCGCTCGCCGTGTCCGCTTCGCTCACCACCAGTTCGGCGCTCGCCCGCGCTCCCGCTTCCATGGCCATCATCCCCGTCTTGCTTTCGTTCCGGTGCCGCCCCGCGCGTCGCTAAGCGGGCGCCTCGACCGGCGGCGGCAAGGTCACCTCCATCACCGGCACGAACTCCGGCATGCCCCCCAGGCTCACGGCGCATTTCGAGCTCGCATTGAAGGTGGCGAGCGCCACTGCCATGTGACAGATCTGCTCGGCGGAGAAATGCTCGCGCAGGCCGGCGATCAGTCCCGGATCGAAACGTCCGGGGTTGCGCAGGTAGACGTCCGCGAAGCCGAGCACCAGCTTCTCGACGTCCGAGAGCGCGCTGTGCGCGAAATCGTCGTCGATCTGCGCGACCTTGTCCTCGGTCAGTCCGTCCCGGCGCGCCACGTCGTAGCGCGCCGCCTTGCAGAACACGCAATTCACCGTTCGCGCATTGCGCAGCCGCAGCATCTCGACCAGGGCGAGGCGCACGCTGTTGCGGCGCCAGACGCTGTCGTTCAGCCGCACGATCGCGTCGATCAGCTGCGTCGCCAGCCCCATGCTGCTGTCGCGGATCACGTTGCCGGTAGTGATCGCCGGCGTGCCCGCCCGCGGCTTGCCACTGCCCATCGCTTGCCCTCAGTTCGTGGATGTGGCGGCCAGCGCCGTGAACATGAGCGCGAGCCGGATGCGTCCCTCGATGAATCCGAGCGCCTCGATCAGGCACACCAGCCCGGCTTCGCCGAAATGGCGCTTCACGTCCTCGGCCAGCTCGTCGCTGAGCGCGCCGGGATCCTGCGCGTAGACCTCGGCGAACTCCAGCACCGCGCGTTCCGCGGCATCGAAGCGCGCGCTGTCGTGATAGCGGCCCGCGCGGACCGCCTCGATGCGCGCGGGATCGCGCTCGAGACCGCGCAACGTGTCCAGCTCGGCGCCGGCGCCGTGCAGCTTCGCCAGCCGCAGCCGGCAGAGCTCGAGCAGCCGTGGCGGCACGTGGTCCTGCCGCCACAGCTGCTCCCACACGGCGTTGAAGTCCTGCGCCAGCACGCCGCCCGGCGCGAGCGCGCCCGACAGGGTGTCACTGGTCAACACGGCAGCTGCCGGCATGCTTGCTCCTCCCCGCGTGTCGCCGGGCCACGCCTCGCCCGGGCGCCGATCACGCGCCTCACCCGATGTGTTGCCGCAACGCTCCCACGCGCGGCGCGCGTCCGTCAAGCCGTAGTCGCCGCGGCGGCCACCGTCGCTGCCGCGTGACCGCTGCTCCCGCGCCTCTGCTATCCTCGCGCCGAGCGGTGCGATGCCGCCCTCCCGCCCCGCCCGTGAACGGAGAATCGCCCATGCGCTGGAAGGAAACACGTCGCAGCGAGAACGTCGAGGACCGCCGCGGCGAGGGCGCTTCGCCGCAGCTCGCCAGCGGCGCGCCGGTACTGTTGCAGCTGCTGCCGCTGCTGCTGCGCTCGCGCGGCGGGCGCTACCTGCTCGGGATCCTCGCGGTGGTGGTGATCGGCGCGCAGTTCCTCGGCGTCGACATCCTCTCGCTGCTGACGACCGGCTCGCCCGGGGCGCAGGCGCCCGCCGGGCAGCAGAGCACGCCCTCGGCCGCGGAAGAGGAGCGCGCGGAATTCGTCCGGCACGTGCTCGGCAGCACCGAGGACGTCTGGCGCCGGCAATTCAGCGCCCTCGGGCGGGAGTACGAGGATCCGCACCTCGTGATGTTCAGCGGCGCGGTGCAGTCGGCCTGCGGCTACGCGCAGGCCGCGATGGGGCCGTTCTACTGCCCCGCCGACCACAAGGTCTATCTCGACCTGTCCTTCTTCGACGAGCTGCACCGGCGCTTCGGCGCGCCGGGCGATTTCGCCCAGGCCTACGTGATCGCCCACGAGGTCGGCCACCACGTGCAGACCCTGGTCGGCATCTCGGCGCAGGTGCAGGCCGCGGGACGCGGCGCCTCGAAGGCGCAGGTGAACGCACTGTCGGTGCGCCAGGAGCTCCAGGCCGACTGCTTCGCCGGCCTGTGGGCCAACCACGCCGAGAGTTCGCGCCAGATCCTGGATCCGGGCGATCTCGAGGAGGCGCTCGGCGCCGCAACCGCGATAGGCGACGACCGCCTGCAGAAGCAGGCGCAGGGCTACGCGGTGCCGGACAGCTTCACGCACGGCAGCTCGGAACAGCGTGTGCGCTGGTTCCGGCGCGGCTTCGAATCCGGCGACATCGGCAGCTGCGACACCTTTGCGGCGCAACAACCCTGAAGCGGCGCGTCGCCGCAAGACCCGGATGGGCCACGGGGCGTGGTGAATTTTCTACCGTCTGGGCCGCCGGCGCGCGTTTGAATTCCCCGGCCGGGTGGCTAGGCTTGGCGAGCATAGCCTCGAGCAGCAAGCACAGGGACGCGAATGGAATCCATGCACTACGCGGCCGCTGCCGTCGGCATCGCCGCTGCCGCGACCCTCGTCGCCACCGTCATACTGACGCGCGGCACCGGGCCCGCGAAGGGCGTGGTGAATCCCGACAATGCGCCGCGCGAACGCCGCCGTGCCGTGGCCACCGATACCGGCGCCGGGATACCGCCGGCGCCGGCGCCGGCGGTCGAGGACGCCGGGCCGCTGCCCGATGTCCTGAGCGGCTTCTGGCTCGCCGACGAGCACGAGGTCACCGCCGAGCGCAGCACCGAGCTGGCCTCGCAGCTGCGCCACGTCGCGATGCCACCACGTGGACTGCAGCATTTCCTGGCGGCGGACATCACGGCCGGCGAGGCTCCCGCAGAACTGGCGCGCCTCGTGATGAGCGAGCCGCGGCTGGCCGCGAAGGTGCTGGGGCGCGCGAACTCGCCGTTCTACGGCCTGCAGTCGCCGATCGCGAGCGTCGCGCACGCGATCACCTACCTCGGCATGAACACCGTGCGCAACATGGCGCTCAGCTTCCTGCTGCAGGAATCCTTCACCCTGGAAGATCCGGCGCTCGAGCGCTATTGCGACAGCGTCTGGGAGGGCGGCAGGATCGCCGCAGAACTCTGCGCCCTGCTCGCGCCGAAGCTGGGATTCACCGACCCCGGCACGCTCGGCACGCAGACGATCCTGGCCTTCCTCGGGGACCTCGCGGTGCCGGCGCTGCTCGGGGACGACGCGGCAGCGCTGCGCGAAATGGGCCTCGTCAAGCGGCTGCGCTTCGAACAGGAGCGGCTCGGCGCCAGCTCGGTGCTGCTCGGCACCATCGTGATCCGCGCCTGGGGCTTGCCGCCCGCCCTCGTCGACGGGGTGGCAGCCGCTGGACGCGTCGTGGTCACGCCGGCGAGCCAGGCCGATCCCGCCCTGGCGGCACGCAGCGCGCTGATCTACGCCTGCGCGCGGATCGGCGAGGCGATCGGGCAAGGGCGTGTGGAGCGCCCGGAAGAGGTCGAACTGGGCAACATCGCGGCGCCAGAGCTCCACCATCTGCAGGGCTACCTGCAGCTGCCGCAACTGGTCCGGCTGCCGGAGGTCCTGCGTGCGCCCGACGTGCAGCTGGCGCTGGCGCGAATGATCGCGGCGATCAGGGCTCCAGCAGCGCGCGCATGACGCGCTGCATCACGCGGGCGGTGGCGGCGCAGTCGAGCCCCGGGTGACGCACGGCACGGATGTGCAGCCCGTCGAACAGCGCGCACAGGACCTCCATGCGCCCCTCCAGGTCGGACAGCGCGGTCCCGCGGCCGCTGGCGCCGCCGAGCGTCACCCGGAGCTCACGGCGCACCTCCTCGTCGGCCTGCTGCACCAGCGCCGCCACGCCCGGGTTGCGCGCGGCCTCGGCCAGCACTTCCAGCAGCAGCGCGTCGCCCTTCCCCGCCTCGATGCGCGCCACCGCGCGCGGCACCTGCTCGACGATGCCCTCGCCCCAGTCGGCGTGGCTGCGGACCTCGGCATCGACTGCGAGTACGCGCTGTTTCTCGCGCGCGACGATCGCCGCGATGATCGCCTCCTTGCTGGCGAAGTAGTGGTAGATGTGCCCCACGCTCATCCCGGCCGCGCGCGAGATCTCCGCCATGCTGGCGCTGTGGAAACCGTGGCGCTGGAAGCACGTCTCGGCCGCCGCGAGCACCTGTTCCCGGCGCGCCTGCGCCCGATCCTTGTCACCGCACCCAACGGCCATGTGTTGCCTTCCCGTTCGCGCCGGCTGCCGGCGATCGTTGCTTGACGCACAGCATAGCTTAAAAATAGAATGAACGCTCAATCTAGACGTCGGGCGAATCCTGCTGTCGCCTCCGTGGAGCGTTCGAATGATCCCTGAGCTGCGACGCCCGGCAGCCGTCCTGTCCGCCTTGATCCTGCTCGCCGGCTGCGGCGACCACGGTGCCGGTGCGCCCGCGGCACCGCCGCCGCCCGAGGTCGGCGTGATGACCGTGCAGGCGCAGGACCTGCCGCTGAGCGTCGAGCTCCCGGGGCGCACCTCCGCCTACCTCGTCGCGGACGTGCGGCCGCAGGTGAGCGGCATCATCCGGGAACGCCTCTTCGCCGAGGGCGCGGACGTGAAGGCGGGCGAAGCGCTCTACCTGATCGACCCGGACAGCTACGAGGTCGAGGTGGCGAGTGCCGAGGCGGCGCTCGCCAAGGCCGAAGCCGCCGCGAGCATCGCGCGACTGCGCGCAAAGCGCTTCCGCGACCTGGTGGGACGCAAGGCGGTCAGCCAGCAGGATGCCGACGAGGCCGAGGCCGGCGAACAGCAGGCCGGCGCGGAGGTGGCCGAACGGCGCGCCGCTCTCTCGCGCGCGCGCATCGACTTGCGGCGCACGCGCGTCAGTTCGCCGATCGGCGGACGCATCGGGAAGTCGGCCGTCACGCCCGGCGCGCTCGTCACGGCCGACCAGCCCCAGGCCCTGGCCACGGTGCAGCAGCTGGACCCGATGTACGTCGACATCACGCGTTCCAGCCAGGACCTGCTGCGCCTGCGCCGCGACATGTCTGAGGGCAGGCTCCGCGGCGCGGACGGCGAGGCGCTGAAAGTCACCTTGCTTCTCGAGGACGGCAGCACCTACCCGCAGCAGGGGAAGCTCGCGTTCTCGGACGTGACCATCGACCCGACGACGGACAGCGTGACGCTGCGCGCGGTGTTCCCGAACCCGGAGCACCGTCTGCTGCCGGGCATGTACGTGCGTGCCATCCTCGCCGAAGGAGTGCGCAGCGATGCGATCCTGCTCCCCCAGCAGGCCGTGATCCGCGACGCGCAGGGCAATGCCTCCGCGCTGGTCGTGGACGGGAACGGGACGGCCACGGCGCGCCCGTTGCAGCTGGGACGCAGCGTCGGTCCGAACTGGCTGATCGAATCCGGCCTGCAACCGGGCGAGACGGTCATCCGCGACGGGCTGCAGAAAGCCAGGCCCGGCAGCCGCGTGACGCCGGTGGAGCGGGCCCGCGATGACGCGACGCCGACCGGCGAGACGCCCCGCTGATGCCCCGCTTCTTCATCGACCGCCCCATCTTCGCGTGGGTCATCGCGATCGTGGTGATGATCGCCGGCGCGCTGTCGATCTTCACGCTTCCCGTGAGCCAGTATCCCGAGATCGCGCCGCCGTCGGTCAACATCTTCGCCAACTACCCGGGCGCCTCGGCGCGCACGCTCGAGGACACGGTCACCCAGGTCATCGAGCAGAACATGAAGGCGCTCGACCGGCTGCTGTACCTCTCCTCGACCAGCGACTCGGCGGGCAACGCCACCGTCACGCTGACCTTCGAACCGGGCACCGACGTCAACATCGCGCAGGTGCAGGTGCAGAACAAGCTGCAACTGGCCATGCCGCTGCTGCCGCGCGAGGTGCAGCAGCAGGGGCTGCGCGTGAACAAGGCGATGTCGAACCTGCTGCTGGTCGTCGCGTTCTACTCCGAGGACGGCAGCATGGGGGAGCTCGAGATCGCGGACTACGTGGCCTCGACCCTCCTCGACAGCATCAGCCGCGTGCAGGGCGTCGGCGACATCAACGTGCTCGGCGGCTCGCAGGCCGCGATGCGCATCTGGCTGGATCCGGCCAGGCTCCACAGCTTCGCGCTGACCCCGGCCGATGTGCGGGCGGCGATCGAGGCCCAGAATGCGCAGGTCTCGGCGGGCGAGCTGGGCGGCATGCCCGCCGTGCCCGGACAGCCGATATCGGCCACGATCACCGCGCAGACGCGGCTGCAGACGCCGGAGCAGTTCGGCGCCATCCTGCTGCGCGTGAACACCGACGGCTCGACGCTGCGCCTGCGCGACGTGGCGCGGATCGAGATCGGCAGCGAGCGCTACAACCTGCGCAGCCGCTACAACGGCATGCCCGCGGCGGGTCTCGGCATCATGCAGCAATCCGGCGCCAACGCGCTCGCGACCGCCGAGGCCGTCAAGGCGCGTTTCGCCGAGCTCGAAGCGCATTTTCCGCCTGGCCTGCACATGGCGATCACCCTCGACACCACGCCGATCATCAACGAGTCGATCAAGGGCGTGGTGGAAACCCTGCTCGAGGCGATCGGCCTGGTCTTCCTGGTGATGCTGCTGTTCCTGCAGAACCTGCGCGCGACGCTGATCCCCACGCTCGCGGTGCCCGTGGTGCTGCTGGGCACCTTCGCGGTGCTGAGCGCGTTCGGCTTCGGCATCAACACGCTGACGATGTTCGCGATGGTGCTCGCGATCGGCCTGCTCGTCGACGACGCCATCGTGGTGGTCGAGAACGTCGAGCGCGTGATGCGCGAGGAAGGGCTGCCGGCGCGCGAGGCGACGCGCAAGGCGATGGGACAGATCAGCGGCGCGCTGGTCGGCATCGCGCTGGTGCTGTCCGCGGTGTTCGTGCCGATGGCCTTCTTCGGCGGCTCCACCGGCCTGATCTACCGCCAGTTCTCGATCACGATCGTCTCGGCGATGGTGCTCTCGGTGCTCGTCGCGATGATCTTCACGCCGGCGCTTTGCGCCTCGATGCTGCTCCCGCACCCGGGCGGCGCACGGGCGCGCGGCCCGTTCGGCTGGTTCAACCGCATGTTCGCCGCGGCCACCGAGCGCTACACGCGTGGCGTTGCCGCGTGGCTGCGCCACGGCCTGCGCTGCCTGGCGCTCTACGCCCTGCTGCTCAGCGCGCTGGGACTGCTGTTCCTGCGCCTGCCTACGGCCTTCCTGCCCGAGGAGGACAACGGCTACCTGGTCACGATGGCGCAGCTGCCCCCCGGCGCGACCCAGGAGCGCACCGGGGAGACCATGGAGCGGATCAGCCGCCACTATCTCGAGGACGAGAAGGCGGCGGTGCTCAAGGTGTTCGCCACCAGCGGCTTCAGCTTCGCCGGCGGCAGCCAGAACGCGGGCCAAGCCTTCATCCAGTTGCGCCCCTGGAGCCAGCGCGCGGAGCCCTCGCAGAGCGTGCAGGCGATCGCGGAACGCGCGCGGCAGGCGCTGGCGGGCCTGCCCGACGGTATCGCGATTCCGCTGGTTCCGCCCCCGGTGCGCGAGCTCGGCAACGCCACAGGCTTCACGCTGTTCCTGCAGGACCGCGGCGGCCTCGGCCACGCCGCGCTGATGGAGGCGCGCAACCGGCTGCTCGAGCTCGCGGCGCAGCACCCGCAGCTGCGCGGCGTGCGCGCGAACGGGCTCGAGGACACGCCGCAGCTTCAGCTCGACATCGACCACGACAAGGCCAGCGCGCTCGGGCTGTCGATCGCCGACATCAACGACGTGCTGTCGACGGCATGGGGCGGGCGCTACGTGAACGACTTCATCGACCGCGGCCGCGTGAAGAAGGTCTACGTGCAGGGCGAGGCTGAGGCGCGCATGCAGCCCGAGGACCTCGACAGGTGGTACGTGCGCAACGCCACGGGCCGGATGGTGCCGTTCTCGGCCTTCGCCTCCGCGCGCTGGACCTACGGTTCGCCGCGACTGACGCGCTTCAACGGCATTCCCGCGCTCGAGATCCAGGGCCAGCCGGCAGCCGGCGTCAGCACCGGCCAGGCCATGCAGGCCATCGCGGGCCTCATCGCCCGTTTGCCGCCCGGGATCGGCTTCGAGTGGAGCGGCGTTTCGCTGCAGGAGCAGCGCTCCGGCGGACAGGCCCCGCTGCTCTACGTGCTGTCGCTGCTGGTGGTGCTGCTGTGCCTCGCCGCGCTCTACGAGAGCTGGTCGATCCCCTTCGCCGTGATGCTCGTGGTCCCGCTCGGGGTGTTCGGCGCCGTGGTCGCCGCGACGCTCGCCGGCAAGGCCAACGACGTCTATTTCCAGGTCGGGCTGCTCACCACCATCGGCCTGTCGGCGAAGAACGCGATCCTGATCGTGGAGTTCGCCAAGGCACGCCAGGAGCAGGGCGCGGACCTGGTCGAGGCCACGCTGGAAGGCTGCCGCATGCGGCTGCGCCCGATCATCATGACCTCGCTGGCCTTCGTCTTCGGCGTGCTGCCGCTCGCCACCGCCGACGGCGCCGGCTCCGGGGCGCAGAACGCGATCGGCACCGGCGTGGTCGGGGGCATGGTCTCGGCCACGGTGCTCGCGATCTTCTTCGTGCCGGTGTTCTACGTGCTGGTGCGGCGCCACTTCGGCCGCACGCGCGGCGCGCGTTGAAATGCCCGCGGCTTCGCGGTCACCTTCCACGTCCCGTGCATCGCTGCCTCAGTTCGGCGCGCCGCCGTAACCGAAGGGATCGAAATCCGCGGCCAGCATCAGCACCCACGCCGTCGCGCAGGTGCTCGGCAGGGGGTTGGCGTACCAGCCGAACGGTATCGCGTAGCGGCGGCTGGCGTAGACGTAGGGCAGCGTCGCGGCGTCATGCCCGAGCAGGCGCGCAAAGTCCGGCGGCTTGCCCGCGAACGGCGTCGCCAGGTACGCGTCGAGGCGAAGCCGCGCGATGCCGGCGAGCATCGCTGCCTCGTCGCGCCGCAGTTCGTCGAGGTAGCGTTGCGCCTCCGCCCGCCGCGGCGAGCCGGTCTCGACGCGCGCGTAGTGCGCCGCCAGGCTGCGAACCATGACGATCGCCCCGGCCGTCCACTCCGAGGACAGGATGCCGGCGCGGTACGACCCGTCCACATCGCGGCCGTTGCCGTCGAGCTCGGAGTAGCCCACGCCCCACAGGGCGTCTCCCTCACCGTAGCCGCCCCAGCGCTTGACCTGTTGCCAGTTGCGCATCGCCGCGCCGAAGCCGAACCAGTCGTCGATGGTCCCCGCGCCGAGCGCCGCGACGCCCCAGGTGTTGGCGTCCACGGCCCGCGGACTGGTGGTCGGCAGCCAGGCATTGCCTTGCTCCGGCCCTTGCGCGAGGCCGCCCTGGACGAACTCCCCGTCGCGCCAGGCACGATCGCGCAGGAACGCGAGCAGTCCCGCCGTCGGCGCCGCATCGGGGTTCTGCCCGCCGTAGATCATCACGCCGGTCAGCGCCAGCGCGCGCTCGATGGCCCTCCTGTCGTCCGGACCCAGCGCCGCGTCGTGGCGCAGCTGCGCGCGCAGCGTGCCCTCGAGGATCCTGAGCCCGGCGTAGAGCGACACGTTGTTCTCGATCACGATCTCGCGCGGGTCGACAGGCTCGTCGAGGCGGTTGCGCAGCGTGCCCGACGGCGCGTAGTGCACGCCGCCGATCGGCGCCTGCATCGTGGCGAAGGTGGGCAACAGCTCCAGTGCGGCCTGCACCGCCGGCTCGCGGTAGGGCACGTACGCGAGCCGGCGCTGCCGCACGTAGTGGATGTGCGCGGCCTGCAGCGGCCCGATCAGGAAAGCCCAGGCGTTCTCGCCGGTGAAGGGCTTCCAGTCGCTCCAGCTCACCCTGCCCGCGCGGTAGTCGGGGTTGCCCGCGGGCAGTGCCGTGGTGCGGATCCAGTGCGCGTGGCGCGTGTCGATGAAGGGGTCGTCGGCGAGCCAGCGACGCGCCTGCATGCGATAGGCGAAGGCACGGCGCGGATCGGTGATCGCGCGGCCGTTGTAGAGAAACAGACCGTCCCTGCTGACGGCGCGGTTGGAACCCGGCGCGAAGTGCGGCGCATTGGCATCGTGGCCCGCGGCGAGCAGCGCGTTCTGCCCGCTCGCCAGCTGCCAGGCCTCCTCGGGCGCGGGCCCGGGCAGGCGCAACGCGACGCTGCCGAGCATCACGGCGATCTGCCAGGTCGCGGCGTCGTAGATGTTGGCGCCGTTGTGCACGAAGACCCGCTCCGTCTGCAGCTCGCCCGCCACGCCGCGCGGCGGCACCAGCGTGTAGGCGTCGGCGTCGTAGGTGTCGAGTACCGTGCAGTCGTTGCCGGGCAGCGCGCACACGTAGTCGCCCCAGTAATCGGCGCTGTCGGCGTAGCTGAGCGGGAGCCGGAGACCGCGCAGGGTTCCGGCGGTGGCGGTGATCAGCGCGCCGCCCTCGCCCGCGCGATCGGCGACGAGGAAGCGGTAGCTGGCCTCGAGCCCGTCGATCGCCGTGTCCGCCCGCGCGCCGGGCGTCACGGCAGCGACCATCGACGCGATAAGCACGGCACCCAGGCCGGAACGGCAGTGTTCGATTGGCACGATATGCGTCCTTTCCCGGGCTGATTCCAGCACAACGCGCCGGCCCGCACCAGCAGCCCGGCGCCGGGCCGAACCGATCGGCACTTCCCCTGCGGCGTGCCCCGGCGTTAAAGTGCCTCCGTTCCTGCCAGCAGTCCCGGCCATGCCGCACAGTCCTCGTCGCCGCCACATGTCCCTGCACGCCGCGCTGCGCGTGCTGGTGCTCGCGTGTGCGCTGCTCGGCTACGGCGTGCTCGCAGCCGCGCACGACCACGAGATCGCGCCGAACGCCAACCACGGCCTGTGCGCGGTCTGCGTCTACGGGACGGGCTCCGGCGCGGCACTCGAGACCGCGACGGTGCCGCCGCCCGCAAGCGCGCCGTACCTGCCCCCGCTCACCGCGCGAGCCGCCGGCGTCGGCTCGCGCTTCCTGTCGCCGATCGCCATCCGCGGCCCGCCGTCCGCCATCTGAGCCCGGTCCGTGTCGCACGGCGATGCCGTGCGTCCGTCAACTTGCACCCGCCTCCCTGCCTGCCGCGCCCGGCGCGGCGACGGGGGGGCACCGGTCCGATGCCGCAACCGATGGAGCACCACACCATGCAATTGACCCGCAATGGCGCCGCCCTCGCGGCCGCCCTCACGCTGGCGAACGCGGCGCTGGCGGCCACGCCCGACGACGAAGCCGCGGCACTGCGCGCGGAACTCGATGCCACGCGCAGCGCCTTCCAGGCGCGCATCGACGCGCTCGAAGCGCGCCTGCGCCAGCTCGAACAGGACAAGGGCCCGGGCACGGCCGCCACGACCAGCACCGCGGTGCGCACCGAGCGCCTCGACGCGATCGAGAGCCGGCTCGATCGCGTCGAAAGCGTCGCCGCCTCCGCTCCCGCGACGCCCGGCCCCTCCGCATTCAACCCGCAGATGTCGGTGATCCTCGCCGGCAGCTGGAACAACCTGTCCGATGACCCGGAGGATTACACGCTCGCGGGCTTCATTCCCGGCGGCGACGAGAGCGGACCCGGCTCGCGCGGCTTCAGCCTCGGCGAAAGCGAGATGACGCTCAGCGCCAGCATCGACCCGCGCTTCTACGGCCAGGTGACCTTCGCGGTTTCGCCGGACGACGAAATCAGCACCGAGGAGGCCTTCTTCCGCACCACCGCGCTTCGCGGCGGCCTGACCGCACAGGCCGGGCGCTTCTATTCGGCGCTCGGCTACGTGAACGGCCAGCACGCGCACACCTGGGACTTCGCCGACATCCCGCTCGCCTACCAGGCGATGCTGGGCGGGCAGTACGCGACCGACGGCGCGCAACTGAAGTGGCTCGCCCCGCTCGAGACCTTCGTCGAGCTCGGCGTTGAGGTCGGCAACGGCCACGCCTTTCCCGGCGCCGACGACGGCAACGGCGTGGGCGCCTGGACGCTGTTCGCCTCGGCCGGCAACGACATCGGCACCAGCGCGAGCTGGAAGGCCGGGGTGTCCTGGCTGCACACGGACGCCGTGGATCGCGGCTACGAGGAGGCGGATCCGACGCTGGGGGGCACCGGCAATCCCACCACGTTCAGCGGCGACTCCGCGCTGTGGAACGCCTACGCGGTCTACAAGTGGGCGCCCGGCGGCAACAGCCGCGAGCGCAACCTGAAACTCCAGGCCGAATATTTCGCGCGCACCGAGGACGGCGCCCTCAGCCAGCAGAACGCAGCGCTCGGCGACGGGACGGCGGATTACCGCTCGGAGCAGTCGGGCTGGTACGCGCAGGGGGTCTACCAGTTCGTCGCGAACTGGCGCCTCGGGCTGCGCTGGGACCGCCTCGACGCGGGCAGCACGCGTCTCTCCTTCCGCGAGGGGGTGCTGACGGCCGCCGACTTCCCGGCGCTGGAGGACTACAGCCCCGAGCGCGGCACCGTGATGCTCGACTGGTCGCCGAGCGAATTCAGTCGCCTGCGGCTGCAGTACGCGCACGACCGCAGCGCCCCGGGCGGAGCCGACGAGCAGGTCTACCTGCAATACCTCATGAGCCTCGGCGCGCACGGCGCGCACCAGTTCTAGGAGCATTCGTCATGAAGAAGCTTGTTTGTGCACTGATACTCGCGTTCACCTGGCTGCCGGCGCACGCCGCGCTGAACGTGCTCGCCTGCGAGCCCGAATGGGCCGCGCTCGCGAGCGAGATCGGCGGCGACGAGGTCAAGGCGAGCAGCGCCACGACCGGCCTCCAGGACCCGCACCGCATCGAGGCGCGCCCGAGCCTGATCGCGCGCGTGCGCAATGCCGACCTGCTGGTGTGCACCGGCCTCGAGCTCGAGAGTGGCTGGCTGCCCGTGCTGCTGGCGCAGTCCGGCAATCCGCGCATCCAGCCCGGCCAGCCCGGCTTTCTCGCAATCGGCCCGCTGGTCCCGCGCCTGGACGCAGGCGGCTCGCTCGACCGCAGCCAGGGCGACGTGCATGCCGGCGGCAACCCCCACGTTCAGCTCGACCCGCGCAACATCGCGCTCGCCGGCGAGGCGCTGGCGCGCCGCCTGTCCGAACTCGACGCCGCGCATGCGGCGCTGTACGCGAGCCGGCAGCAGGATTTCGCGGCTCGCTGGGACGCCGCGCGGCAACGCTGGGAGCAGCAGGCGCAGCCGCTGCAGGGCGTCGGCGTGATCACGCACCACAAGGACATGGTGTACCTGATCGAGTGGCTCGGCATGCGCGAGCTCGGCAACCTGGAGCCCAAGCCCGGGCTCGAGCCGAGCAGCTTCCACCTCGCCGAGTTGCTGCAGCAATTGCAGCAGCAACCCGCCCGTCTGGTGCTGCGCACGCCCTACCAGAGCGAGCGCGCCTCGGAGTGGCTGGCGGAGAAGGCCGGGATCCCGGCGCTGATGCTGCCGAACACCGTCGGCGGCTCCGAGGCGGCCACCGACCTGTTCACGCTGTACGACGACATCCTGCAGCGGCTGCTGGGAGCGGTGAAATGAACCTGCCCTCGTTGCTCGACCTGAAGATCGTGGCGCCCGCCTTCGTGGCCGGCGCGCTGGTGCTGGTCACGCACGTGCCGCTCGGGATGCAGATCCTGCGCCGCGGCATCGTGTTCATCGATCTCGCGCTGGCCCAGATCGCCGCGCTGGGCGTGATCGTCGCCGGACTGTTCGACTGCGACGCGCAGGGCCTGGCGACGCAGCTCGCCGCGGCCGCGGCGGCGTTGCTCGGCGCGGGTCTGCTGACCTGGACCGAGAGACGCTGGCCCGAGGTGCAGGAGGCGCAGATCGGGGTGCTTTTCGTGCTGGCCGCCACCGGCGGCCTGCTGCTGCTCGCGAACAACCCGCACGGCGGCGAGCATCTGCGCGACCTGCTCGCGGGGCAGATCCTGTGGGTGCGCTACGAGCAGCTGCTGGTGCCCGCGATCGGTACGGCACTGATCGGCGCGCTGCTACTCGCCAGGCGCACGCAGCGGCACGCGCTGCTGTTCTACGTGGTGTTCGCGCTCGCCGTGACCGCCTCGGTGCAGCTCGTCGGCGTCTACCTCGTGTTCGCGAGCCTGATCGTGCCGGGGCTCGCCACGCGCCAGTTCGCGCGGCGCCGGCTCGCGGCAGCCTACGGCGTGGGGCTGGCCGGCTACGCGATCGGGCTGCTGCTGTCGACGCTGCTCGACCTGCCGTCCGGCGCGATGATCGTCTGGTGCATGACCGCGTGCGCGATCCTCACCTTTGCGCTGGGCCCGCGCGCGATACCGCGAGCCGCGGCCTGATCGAATCGGATCCCGCCCTCGTTTAGACTAGCCGGCCCGCGGCGCGCAACGGCGCGTCGCGGCACCAGCCATCCAGTGCGGGATCCTGCCCATGAAACTCCACCTGCCGGTCGCCTGGCTGTCCGGGCTGCTGCTCGCCGTCCTGGCCTGCTCCGTCGCTGCCGAACCCGCGGCGCCACCGCGCGTCGGCCTGGTGCTCGCCGGCGGCGGCGCGCGCGGCCTCGCACACATCGGCGTGATCAAGTACCTCGAGGAACAGGGCATCCGCGTCGATGCGATCGCGGGCACCAGCATGGGCGCCATCGTCGGCGCGATGTACGCTTCGGGACTCGACGCGGCCGAGATGGAAGAGATCGCGACCACGCTCGACTGGAAATACGCCTTCGACGACACCACGCCGCGCGAGCAGCTCTCGTTCCGCCGCAAGCAGGAGGACTACGACTTCCTGGTGCGCGCCAAGATGCGCTTCAAGGAAGGCAAGCTGCGCCTGCCGATGGGGGCAATCGAGGGCCAGCACCTCAACATGGTGCTGCACGACATCGTCGGCCACGTCTCGCGCGTGCGCGACTTCGACGCGCTGCCCATCCCGTTCCGCGCCGTCGCCACGGACATCGCGACCGGCGACCCGGTGGTGCTCGAGCGCGGCGACCTCGCGGTGGCGATGCGCGCGAGCATGTCGATTCCGGGGATCTTCTCGCCGGTCGATATCGGCGGCAGGCTGCTGGTCGACGGCGGCATCGCGAACAACGTCCCGGTCGACGTCGTGCAGGCGATGGGCGTCGATCGCCTGATCGTGATCGACGTCGGCACGCCGCTCTACGACCGCGCGAAGCTCGACAACGTGCTGTCGCTGATGGACCAGCTCACCACGATCATGACGCGCAAGAACTCCGAGCAGCAGCTCGCGCGCATGGGACCCGGCGACGTGCTGGTCTCGCCTGCGCTCGACGAGGCCGGCGTGCTCACGATGGGTTTCGACAAGGCCGGGCTCGCGATCCGCATCGGCTACGAGGCCGCCGCCGCCATGGGCACGGAACTCGCCGCACTCGCGCGGTCCGGCGAGACGCGCGTGGCCTCCCGCCCGCGCCTCAGGCTGCCGCGCATCGACGAGATCCGCATCGAATCCGACGCGCAGGTGTCGAAGCAGCTGCTGCGCAACATGCTGAACCAGCCGCTCGGCGAGACCCTCGACCGCGCGCAGATGGAACGCGACGTCGCCGAGATCTACGGCCTCGACGAGTTCTCGCGCGTGGACTACGACGTGGCGAAGGAAGACGATCGCCACGTACTGACGCTGCGCGCCACCGCACACCCGGCGGGCATCAGCTACCTCAAGCTCGGCATGAGCTGGGACCAGGACAGCCGCGGCAGCAGCGAGTTCGGCCTGCGCGCGAGCTGGCGCCAGAAGGGCATCAACCGCCTCGGCGCCGAGTGGTACACGGTGGGCCAGCTCGGCGGGCGCTCGCGCTTCGGCACCGAGTTCTACCAGCCGCTCGACATCGACCGCCGCTTCTTCGTCGACGCGCGCTACGACTACCAGCAGCGGCTGATCAACCTCTCGGACAACGGGGAACTGCGCGCCCGCGCGATCGTCGACGACCATCGGCTGGAGCTCGCCCCCGGCGTGAACATCGGCAACCTCGCCTCGGTGCGCGCAGGCGCCTTCACCGGCACCGCCAATACCGACATCCAGATCGGCTCCCCGCTGCTCAGCTCGAGCAGCGAGGACGACGGCGGCTACTTCGCAGAACTGCGCTACGACTCGCTCGACCGCTCCTATTTCCCGCGCCAGGGCGCCCGCTTCACCAGCCGCTACGACGACGGCCAGGAAACCTGGGGCGCACAGGCGGACTACGAGGCCTGGAGCACCACCGGCGTGATCGCGCGCAGCCGCGGGCGGCACACCTTGAGCGCACTGGCCCGCTGGTCGCAGCTCGACCTGGACGCCGGCTCGCACCTGATCACGCTGCCCTCGCAGGTGTTCACGCTCGGCGGCTTCCTGTCGCTGTCGGGCTATGCGCGCGACTCGCTCGCGGGGAACTACCTCGGCCTGGCGAACCTCGTGTACTACCGCCGCCTGAACGAGCAGTCGCTGCTGCCGACCGACCTGCCGGTCTACGTGGGCGGCAGCCTCGAGGCGGGCAACGTGTGGTTCTTCAAGGACGACGCGGGCTTCGACGACCTGCGTTACGCCGCCAGCCTGTTCCTGGGCGTCGATTCTCCGCTCGGCCCGATATACCTCGGCGTCGGCCTGGGCGAGAACGACCAGCGCGCGCTCTACCTGCAGGTCGGGCAACTGTTCGACTAGCGCCCGCAGGCCGGGCGCGGCCGCTCAGGCGGCGAGCCAGGCACGCAGCAGCGAGTGCGCCAGCGCCACGGCGGGCGGCGGCACGAAGCGCGCATCGGGCGCGCCGGCCAGTGCCGCCTCGACCTCGGACCGGCTCACCCACATCGCGTCCTGCAGCTCGTTGGTGTCGAGCGTGATCGCATCGGCGCTCGCCTCGGCCACGCAGCCGATCATCAGCGAGGACGGGAAAGGCCAGGGCTGGCTGACCACGTAGCGCACCGCGCCGGCGTGGATGCCCGCCTCCTCGAACAGCTCGCGCCGCACCGCTTCCTCCAGCGATTCGCCCGGCTCGACGAAACCGGCCAGCGCCGAGTAGAAGCGCGGCGGGAACATCGGCTGGCGTCCGAGCAGCACGCGCCCCTCGAACTCGGCCAGCATGATCACCACCGGATCGACGCGCGGAAAGTGCTCGGTACCGCACTGCGCGCACTTGCGTCCCCAGCCGGCGCGGAACAGCGCCGAGCGCGCACCGCAGCGCGCGCAGAACAGGTGGCGGTAGTGCCAGTCGATGACGCTGCGCGCGCCACCGTAGAGCGCGGCGTCGGCTGCGGGAAGGCGCCCGAGGACCTGCATGACGGCCATCGAGCGGTTCACGCGGTCGGCTTCGGCCGGCTTCAGCTCCGCGAAGCGCGGCGCGTCGCCGTCCAACCCCAGCAACACCAGTTCGCCCCCGGCGTCAGCGTCGCTCATCGGCTTCCACAGCAGGCCGCCGTCCGGCGCGACCAGCGGCTCGAGGCCGTCCAGGCCGAGCAGCCGCGCGCGCGGATCCGACCTGGCCGCGGCGAGCTTCGCCTCGTCGGTGCGCAGGTGATCGGCGCGGTCCAGCGTGGCGCCGGTGAATCCGGGAGTGATCGTCATGGGCTGGGAATCCTCTGCGTGAAATCGTGTTCAGGCGTGCACCGGCACGGCGTCGAGCGCGGCGATCCAGTCCCGCCAGCGTTCGGCGTCGGAGGGGAACTTCGGATGATCGCAGCGCGCCAGCAGCAGCTCGGCGTCGTCCTGCCGCCAGCGCGCGGCAGCCAGCAGCCGGAGCTGCGCGCGGTAGGCCGGTCGCTGTGCCTCGGTCACCCACTTCGGCCCGGTCGCCGACCACAGGCCCGCGGCGCGCAGGCGCTCCACGGCGAGCCCTGCGACCGTCTCGTGCCCGCCGCCGCGCCCGGGCGCGAGGTAAAGGCTGGCGTTGCGCCCATCACCGGTATCGAAGCACAGCTCGAAACCGTCGACGAGCGTATCGATCGAGAGGTCTGATCCGTTCATGGTTCTGCCCGCGCAACGATGGTGCGCCGCGCAGGATACGCCGGGGGGCATGCGCCCACAACCGAAAAAACATTTGATTCGCTCGGTTTTTTTTGCTGATATGCCGCATCGCCGCCGTGGCCCGCCGGGGCCGACGGCCGGAACACGCAACACGACGGAACCCGCAGCGATGACCGAGCCCCGCACCATCCTCGTCACCGGCGCCGGCGGCCTGGTCGGCGCCTGGACCGTGGCGGCGCTCTGCGCGCAGCCGCAGCGCTTTCGCGTCCGCGCCCTGGTGCGCTCGAGCGCGAAACTGGCGAAAGCCCTGGCGCCCCTCGGCGTCGATACCGCTCAGCTGCAGATCGTAGAGGGCGACATCACCGACGCCGAGGCCGTGGCGCGCGCAACGGCCGGCTGCGCCGCGGTCGTGCACGCGGCGGGCCTCTACTCCGCCGACGTGACGCAGGAGCCGTTGATGACGCGCACCAACGTCACCGGAACCGCCACGGTGATCGACGCCGCGCGCGCCGCCGGCGCGGATCCGATCGTCCACGTTTCGAGCTACCTCGCCATGTTCCCGCCCACCGGCAGCACCCAGCGCGCCGACGACCCGGTCACCGAGCCGCGCAGTGCCTACGCGCGCACCAAGGCCGAGGCCGAACGCATCGCGCGCCGCCACCAGGGCGAAGGCGCGCCGGTCGTAATCGTCTACCCCGGCGCGATCCACGGCCCCTGGGACCCGACCTTCAGCGCGACGCCGGCCTACCTCGCCGAGGCGATCCGCAAGGACGAACTGCTGGTCAACGAGGGCGGCCGCCCCTACGTCGACGTGCGCGACGTCGCGGAGCTCATCGTGAAGGCGCTGGAACCGGGGCTCGGTCCGCGCCGCTTCATGCTGGGCGGGCCCTTCGTGCGCGACGAGGAATTCCACGAACTCCTCTGCGAACTGCTCGGGCGCCGGATCAGGGCCCGACGCATACCGGGGTGGATGCTGCGCGCGATCGGCCGCCTCGGCGACCTGCGGCGCGTGCTGACCGGTCGCGAACCGGCGCTCACCTACGAGGCGGCCTGCGTCGTCACGCAGAGCCGGCCCTGCGACGACGCCGCGGCGATCGCGCTTCTCGGCCGGCCGCTGACCGACATCCGCACGCTGCTGCACGACCTGCTCGCCTGGATGTACCAGGCGGGGCACCTCGACGCCGCGCAGGCGGGCGCCGCGCTGGTGGCGGAAGCAAATCGACTGAAACAACGGGAGAACTGACACGATGAAGTACTGGCAAGTGGTCGCGATGACCGACATGGACCAGATCCCGGCGCTGGCGCTCAAGGCCGAGGAGATCGGTCTCGAGGGCATCACGCTCGGCGACCACCTGATCACCTTCCAGGAGCAGTACGAGGCCTACCCCGAGAGCGAGGACGCGGTGATCCGCTGGTACCCCGAGACGCACTGGCCCGATCCATGGGTGATGTTCGGCGCGATCGCGCAGATAACGAAGCGCATACGGTTCCTCACCACGATCTACGTGCTGCCGATGCGCGACCCCTTCTCGATCGCCAAGGCCGTCTCGACCGCGGCGCGCATCAGCAACGACCGCGTGGTGGTCGGCACCGGCATCGGCTGGCAGGAGTCCGAGTTCCGGCTGGTCGAGCGCGAATTCCGCGACCGCGGCGCGCGCACGGACGAAATGCTCGAGGTGATGCAGCTGCTGATGAGCGGCGAGGTCGTGGAGTTCCACGGCAAGTACTTCGACTTCCCGAAGCTGCAGATGGCGCCGGGCACCGTGAAGCCGGTGCCTTTCTGGATCGGCGGCTACAGCGACGCGGCGCTCGCGCGCGCGGCCCGCCACGACGGCTGGGTGGGCGCGATGCACGACATCGCCGGGCTGCGCGAGATCATGAAGAAACTGAAGCGCGAGCGCGAGGCGATCGGCCGCAGCATGGACGACTTCGACGTGATCCTGGCGATCCACGACAAGGGCCGGTCGGCGGACCTCTACCGTGCCGCCGAGGACCTCGGCGTGAACCACATCTACAAACCCGCGTGGCTCGACGAAAAGGGCCGCGCCAGCGTGCTCACGCTCGACGAGAAGCTCGCGGAGATGGACCGCTTCGCGGAGCGCTTCCTGTAGGTCCGAATTCATTCGGACATGCGCTCGTCCGGCCGTAGGTCCGAATTCATTCGGACGTCTTCCTCGTCCGGCTGAAGCCGGACCTACGC